>SLRB01000011.1 GCA_007131165.1 Bacteroidales bacterium
CTTGATTGCCGGGCTGACAAATGTTTTTCTACAACCATGAGGCTTTTACTTTGCAACGATGACGGTATTCATGCACCGGGATTAAAAACACTGATTGAGATGGCCCGCAAGTTTGGCGATGTGATCTCCGTGGCTCCGGATGAAGGCCGGTCGGGTATGTCGCATGCAATTACCATAAAGTATCCGTTAAGGATAAAAAAGATAAAGGAAGAGAAAGGGCTTGAATTCTGGTCATGTTCAGGTACCCCTGCCGATTGTGTTAAGTTAGCCATCAACCAGATTCTGGACAGGAAACCCGACATACTGCTCTCAGGAATTAATCATGGTTCCAATTCATCCATTTCCGTCGTTTACAGTGGTACCATGGCTGCTGCTTTAGAAGGAGGGTTGCATGCCATTCCTTCTGTCGGGCTTTCAATAACCGATTATTCCTCACGGCCCGATTTTTCGGGCTGCATTCTCCATGGTGAGCAGATCATTAGAAAAACAATTGTTGACGGGCTTCCGCAGGGAGTATGTCTCAACGTTAATTTTCCCAAAATTCCTGCCGACAACATCAGGGGAATAAAAATATGCAGGCAGGCCAGAGGATTATGGATTGAAGAATTTGACAAGAGGATGGATCCCCACAAAAGAGAATATTTCTGGCTGACAGGCTATTTTGATAATTATGAGCCCGATGCGGAAGATACTGATGAATGGGCGCTAAGAAACAATTATGTTTCTGTTGTTCCTGTCAGGACAGACTTTTCCGACAGGGATGCCATGGATAAACTTAGGTCTGAGTATGCGAAAGCCGGAACTTAACTCACAAAGAACCGGGTTCATTGCCGGTATGATCATTCCCATGGTTTCTTTCCTTGTGTTTTACCTTTTCAGGTACGGGCATATACCATTTATTGAGTTTTGGAGATACATCTGGTTCAGAGATATACTTGCCCCGCTATTGAGCCTGAACATACTTCCTAACCTGGTCATTTTTTATCTTTTTATCAGAAAGAACTACCTTTTGTCGGCCCGCGGTGTTCTTCTTGCTACGTTTATGTTTGCCGGGATCATCCTGTTGTTTAAGGTTATGTCTTTAATATGAGGTATTATATTATTGCAGGCGAAGCCTCGGGCGACCTTCACGGTGCAAACCTGATGAAAGCCTTAAAGGTTAAGGATCCCTCAGCCAGCTTCAGATTTTGGGGAGGCGACCTTATGAGGGCTGAAGGAGGCACGCTGGTCAGGCATATTGACAGCACCAGCTTTATGGGATTTTGGGAGGTGCTGAAAAATGCTCCTGCGATTATCTCGGCAATAAGGATGTGCAGGAAGGATATAGAAGCTTACAGGCCTGACGCGCTTGTGCTTATAGATTACCCGGGCTTTAACCTCCGAATGGCAAAGTACGCATCATCTTTAGGGATAAGGGTGTTCTATTATATTTCTCCCAAGGTGTGGGCATGGCACTCTTCCCGCGTAAGATCGATCAGGCAGTATGTTGACCATATGCTTACAATTCTCCCTTTTGAGAAGGATTTTTACCGGCAATACGGTTATAAAGTGGATTATGTTGGCAATCCGGTTGCCGATGCCATTGAAACCATGCCCCGTCGCGGGGAGATTGGCGGACAATTCAGGAAGAGAACCGGGTTGCCTGGTAATCCCATTATAGCATTGCTTCCCGGAAGCAGGGTCCAGGAAATCGATAACTGCCTGCCCGCCATGCTTTCTGCTGCCGGGAGGTTTGACCAGCACCAGGTTGTTATTGCCGGGGCTCCTTCGGTCTCTCTCTCTGTTTATGAAAAATATACAGGAGGTAAGGTGCCTGTACTTTTTAATGAAACATACACCCTTTTGCAAAACTCTGATGGGGCTGTGGTGGTAAGCGGCACAGCAACACTCGAGGCTGCAATGCTTGGTGTGCCGATGGTGGTTTGTTACCGGGGCTCATTTCTTTCATACCAGGTTGCCAGAAAATTTGTAAGGGTGAAATTTATCTCATTGGTAAACCTGATTATGGGAAGGGAAGTTGTAAAGGAGCTTATTCAGGATGCTATGAGTCCGGATAATCTGGCAGATGAAATAAACAGGCTGCTTTTTGATCATGATTATCGTTATAAGATGGTTGAAGAAATGAACAAACTGAAACAGGCAGTTGGCGGGCCGGGTGCTTCTGAAAGAGCTGCAGGCAAGATTGCCGGATATATGGGACTGGAATAGATTATTTTGCTGATGGCCAGGTTAATGTTAAATATCATTCTGTTGATTATTATCTCATGGCCGGTCAGGTCGGGAACATTTCATATAAGCCTTTTTAATGAGCACACAATCCAGGCCATTGTGGTTTCGGTTGATAAAGGCAGCTACAGGCTTACTGCCGGCGGGCAGTGTGCCGGAAACTACGCTGAAAACGATATCCTTTATATATCAATGCACGGCGACAGCCTGCTCATCAGGAACCAGACCGGCCGGATCGGTATTTTTGCAGATGCGTCTTTCGATGAAAATGAGCAGTTCAGTGTATTCAGCATCAGGCCAGCCGATCCGCCAACCGACAGGTCCTTTTATTACGGCAGCCTTGATGTGGGTGTTGAATTCGGGCGGCTCAGAATGATTAACAGGGTAGATGAGCATAATTATCTTGCCGGAGTAGTCGAGGCTGAAGCAGGTAACGGCTGGTCGCCTGTTTTTTACAAGGTTCAGGCTATAATAAGCCGGACCTATCTTTACGCAAATATCAACAGACATTCCGATGAAGGTTTCCACCTGTGTGATGATGTTCATTGCCAGGTATACAAGGGAAGGCTTACCGGGAATGAGGCCATATATGAAGCAGTAAGCCTGACTGCCGGTAAAGTAATCGTTACCGGCGATAATACATTGATCACAGCCGCCTACCATTCAAATTGCGGGGGGCAGACTGTCAATTCGGAGGATGCATGGCTTGTCCACCGTCCGTACCTGCGTTCAGTCAGCGATCCTTTCTGCCTGCACGGCAGGAATGCAGCCTGGCAAACCGGCATTGATGCCGGTGAATGGTCAGAATATTTAGCAGGGATGGGATTTGTGCCTGACCAGGTTCGGCCTGATATGCAAAAATTTGCTTTCCGGCAGGATAAGAGAAGGGCCTTTTACACCGTTGGTAATGTGACGATCCCGTTAAGGACGCTTAGAAGTGACTGGGGTCTCCGTTCGGCATGGTTTGATATTCAGGTTGAAAACCCGTCAGGACGGCTCCTGATAACGGGTAGAGGGTACGGGCACGGGGTAGGCTTATGTCAGGAGGGTGCTATGCAGATGGCGGCAAGTGGTTATAATTTTATTGATATATTGCAGTTCTACTATACAGGTGTAAAAATAAAACGAATAGAAGAATTATTCTGAAAGGGAAGGTCAGATCTGTATTTTCTCATGCCCGATAAAATTGTTCATGCAAATGTTGGCACTGGTTAAAAAAGAAATTGGAAGTTTTTTCAGTTCACTTACCGGTTATGTGGTAGTAGGGGTATTCCTGGTAATAAGTGGGCTTTTCATCTGGGTCTTCCCTGGTGAGCTTAACATTCCCGACAGTGGGTATGCTACCCTTGATACTCTTTTCATTATAGCCCCATGGGTTTTCCTGTTTCTTGTTCCCGCTGTTACGATGCGGATGTTTGCCGAAGAAAAACGGTCCGGCACCATAGAGCTTCTTTATGTAAGGCCGCTGAGTGACCTGAAGATAGTTACGGCAAAATTTATCGCGGCAGTAGTGCTGATTGTAATTTCGATCTTGCCGACGCTTGTTTGGTACTGGTCGGTTCATTCATTGGGCAACCCCCCGGGAAATCTTGATTCCGGGGCAATTTTGGGGTCATATATCGGACTGGTATTCCTGGCCAGTTGTTATGCAGCGATTGGTCTTTTTGCCTCGTCACTTACAGATAATCAGATTGTTGCTTTCATTGTTGCTGTCCTGCTGTGCTTCTTTTTCTTTATCGGCTTCGAAATGACAAGTGCACTTCCGTTATCGCCGAGGTTGGAGGATTTATTGCTGCATCTCGGTATAAATGAACATTACAGGTCAGTCAGCCGGGGCGTTTTAGATACACGCGACATCGTATATTTCATATCACTTATTGTATTCTTTGTATATCTTACAGGTATCATTCTGGAGGGCCGCAAGAAGAAACAGTTTGCAAGACCCGGTTTTTTGTTACTGGGACTGGTGCTGGCGGGGGTACTTTCGGGCCAGGTTTTTGTAAGGGCAGACCTGACGGCAGATCGCAGGTATACCCTCTCTGATGCAACCCACGAGGCACTTGAGCAACTGGATGATATTGTTTATGTCAGGGTTTATCTTGAAGGCGACCTGCCTGCCGGCTTCAGGCGCATGAGAAATGCCACCCGGGAACTGCTCGATGAGTTCAGGGTTATTGCAGGTGCCAGGCTTCAGTATGAGTTTGTCGACCCGTCGGATATTGATGACCCGGCTGTCAGAAATGATCTCTACAAGCAGTTGCATGGCAAGGGACTCAACCCTACGAACATCGAAATTACCGAACGTGGCGGAAGCAGATCGCAAAAACTTATATTCCCGGGGGCGTTGATATCTTACGGGGGTACCGAAATGGCAGTGAATTTGCTCCGGAACAATCCGGCTCTTCAGGCCGAACAGAACCTGAATAATTCTATACAGGGACTTGAGTATGAGTTTGCAAGCGCACTATACTCAATAACTGATCCCGTGACCAAAAAAGTTGCATTTGTTGAGGGGCACGGAGAACTTGATGAGATGCTTGTAGCCGGAGCAGGTGATGCGATGGCGAGATACTACGACATATACCGGGGCCGTATCGATACAGATGACCCGGGGAGTCTCAATGATTATGATGCTATAATAATAGCCAAACCGCTCAGGCCTTTTTCGGAGCCTGAAAAATATGTGATAGATCAGTACATAATGAATGGGGGCAAGGTTATGTGGTTTATCGACCCGGTTTCGATTGACCTGGATAGTCTTACCTATCAGAGTGAGGCTGTTGCCCTGATAAACGACCTTAACCTGGATGACCAGCTGTTCCGCTACGGGGTGAGGCTCAACCCAAATCTGATAATGGATGCCAACTGCCTTCTCATTCCGCTAAATGTCGCACTTGCCGGAGAGCAGGCCAGGTTTGTGCCGGCACCCTGGTATTTTTCTCCTCTTCTGTCAGGTAATGACATCCATCCGGTAACACGCGGACTCAACTACGTCAAGGCTGAATTTGCCAGTGTTATAGATACCATAGGCACAGATCCCTCTGTCAGGCGTGAGGTGCTCCTCAGGTCATCTTCAGCAACCCGGGTAGTCAATGCACCTATGCTTGTAAGCCTTGATATGGCGCAGCAGGAGCCCCGCAGCAGCGATTTCTCGCAGGCTCACAAGCCTGTTGCCGTGCTTCTTGAGGGGGAGTTCAGGTCTGTGTTCGCCAATAGGGTTATCAGCGGGATCATCGGGACAGATGATCCTGGTTTCAGGGAAACGGGAGAGAGTACCCGTATGCTTGTTGTTTCTGACGGCGATATAATAAGAAATGATGTTACTGTTTCGGGTGGTGTTCCTGAGCCTTTACCGCTGGGATATGACAGGTACAGCGGACAAACATTTGGTAACAGGGAGTTTGTTGTAAACGCGCTGAATTACCTTGTTGATGAGCGGGGACTTATGGAGTTGCGGACGAGGGAGCTTCAGCTCAGGTTGCTTGACCGCCGGAAAGTCCGTGAAGAGAAGTTGAAATGGCAGGTAGTGAACCTCACGGTGCCATTTATAATGGTAGTTTTTCTGGGAGTGGTTTATAACAGTCTGAGAAAAAGGTTGTATACCTCAGGCTGATTAATCCGGATTTTATGAGGAGATACAGATACCATATTACGGCAGTTGCTATTCTCTTTTTGCTGGTTCTCTTTTTCCACCAGTACAGGGGAAGCAACAGGTCGTTCCTGTGGTCAACCGGTTTTGCAATAAGCAACTATGAGGATATTGACAGAGTTTTAATTAGCGATGGTTATGTGGATTTAACCCTTACGAGAGATGAGGGGGATTGGGTTGTCAACCGGCGATTTGAGGCAAGGGGAAAAGCAGTTGATATGCTGTTGCAGACATTTGGGCGGCTTCGTGTCAGCAGTCCCGTACCCCGCAACATGCTGGAAACCGTTGAGGAGGGTTTGTCCAGCGAGGCTGTAAGAGTCGAAGCCCATGTTGGCAGAAGGTCGCACATATATTATATATGGTCGCCCGGGCCTGGTAAGGCCACCTATATGATAAAGGAGGGTGCTGATGAGCCGGTTGTCGTTGAGGTGGTAGGATTTAACGGTCATGTAGCCTCTCTTTTTGTTACCGACCCGGGATACTGGCGCCCCAATGTGCTGTTTAGTATCCCGCCAAACGACATAGCCGAAGTAATTGTACACCATAGTGAAGATGAACAAGGTTCTTTTGTGCTCAGGCAGCCCCGCCCCGGTGTTTATAAGTTGTACGGCCATGCCGGCGAAGAAGCGTGTGAGGGTATGAATGATTCTCTTGCAGTCAGGTTCCTGTCAAATTTCATCTATGTACCATATGAACGCCTTGCCCGTGAAAAGGAGCTTGAACTTTCAGATTCGCTGCTCGCTGCCGGTCATGATTACTTTATCAGGGTAACCTGCCGCGAGGGATCGGTTTCTGACCTGTACCTCCACAGGATAATTAACGAATATGAGAATGGCGATCCGGTTTTTGATCTTTTCAGGTTACACGGATTGCTGGAAGGAGGATCTGAAATGGTTATAGTGCCGTATCATTCTGTCGATCTGATATTGCGCAAAATCACGTACTTTTACCTTTCAGGCGGATAATTTGCAGATTTCGCTTGTAAATCTGTATATGCTGATGGGTAGTTCACTTAATCTGCCTTTGCCTGTTTCCGGATACAAAAAATTCATGTATATTTATCCTGTCAGTCAAAATTTTGTAAAGAGGTTGCAAAATTTTGACTGACAGCATGAACCGCTTCGCTTTACGATGAAATTTTTTTCATTTGTCAGTGTGTAATTTTTAATGAAAAAAAATTCATCTACATTTGATATTTGCATCGTAAAGATAAAGTGCACATAGACAAAGTATTTAGAGAATAGTCCAATTTTTTAACCAAATCATAAAGTATGAAGTTTGTTGTTTCCAGCACCGATCTGCTAAATCATCTGCAGGCTGTAAGCAGGGTGATAAGCACAAAAAACACCTTGCCCATTCTGGATAATTTTTTGTTTAACTTAAAGGACAATGAGCTGGTAATAACGGCCTCTGACCTGGAATCAACCCTTACCACGCGGATGCAGCTGGAAAATATATCCGGCGAGGGTATTATTGCCATACCTGCTAAAATCCTGACAGATACCCTTAAAGAGTTTCCTGAGCAGCCACTTACCTTTGAGATTTCGACCGAAAACTACTCGGTTGTAATAACCACAGAAAACGGAAAGTTCAGTGTAGTGGGCCAGAATGGCGAGGACTTCCCCCAGTATCCGGTTCTTAAAGATGACATCAAGGTGGCTGTTAAGATGAGTGCCGATGTACTGTTGCATGGTATCTCCAGAACAATATTCGCTACTGCCGATGATGAACTCAGGCCGGTTATGAACGGTGTGTTCCTGGATTTCACCCCCGACAATATGACCTTTGTAGCATCGGATGCACACAAACTGGTCAGATACAAGCGATTTGATGTGAAGACCGAAGCAGAATCATCCTTTATTTTGCCAAAAAAGCCTGCATCGTTGCTGCGAAACATCCTTGCCCGGGAAAAAGGTGACGTGATCATAGAATTTGATGACAAAAATGCTCTTTTTACCCTTACCGATTACAAGCTTGTTAGTCGTTTGGTAGAAGGCAACTATCCGAATTACAGCTCGGTGATCCCGGCTGACAACCCAAATAAACTTGTGATAGACCGGCTGGATATAATAAACACACTCAGAAGGGTTTCGGTGTTTTCCAGCCAGGCCAGCAACCTGGTGAAACTTGAACTGGGCGAAAACCAGGTTACCGTGTCTGCACAGGATATAGATTTCAGTATCTCCGCTTATGAAAAGCTGCAATGCCAGTATGAAGGAGATGAGATGGCTATTGGTTTCAAGTCTACGTTCCTGATAGAGATCCTCAATAACCTGTCTTCGCCGGAGGTCATAATTGAATTGAGTGATCCCTCAAGGGCCGGACTGTTGTTGCCTGCTGAGAAGGAAAGTGATGACGAGGATCTTCTCATGCTTCTTATGCCAATGATGATAAATGTATAGTTAAGGCCATTGGTCTTTATTTAGAACCGGATCTGCCCGGCAGAAAGATCTCCGGGCAGATCAAATTTTACTACCTGTGAAACTGAACCTTAAGAACCCTCTCATTTTTTTTGATCTTGAAACTACCGGGACCGATGTAGTTAAGGACCGGATCGTTGAAATCTCATACCTTAAGGTATATCCTGATGGTAAGGAAGAGACCAGGACCTGGCTCATCAATCCAGGGATGCCAATTCCGCCAGAAGCTACTGCCGTACATGGCATATCTGACATGGATGTAAAAGACGCCCCTGCATTCCAGCATATTGCACAAACCCTGGCTAATGAATTTGAAGGCTGCGATTTTGCTGGGTTCAATTCCAATAAGTTTGATGTACCGTTGCTTGCAGAAGAGTTTCTGCGGACCAGCGTCGATTTCGATATGAAAAAGCGCAAGTTCATTGATGTTATGGTCATATTTATGAAGATGGAGCAGCGTAACCTTGCCGCAGCATACCGATTCTACTGTAACAGGGAGCTTGACAATGCCCATTCGGCCGAAGCCGATACAAGGGCAACTTACGAGGTTTTGCAGGCCCAGATTGACAGGTACTCCGAACTTGAGAATGATGTCGACACTCTTTCCTTATTTTCCGCACATACCCGTAATGCAGATTATATGGGGAGGATTGTTTACAATGACGATGATGTTGAGATAATAAACTTCGGGAAATACAAAGGAGTGCCGGTTGAAGAGGTGCTCGAGAGGGATCCTGGGTATTACGGATGGATCATGAATGCCGATTTCCCTCTTTATACAAAGAAGGTGCTGACAAATATTAAGCTTAGGAAGTTCAACAGGTAAATATAGCTGTTTCTTACTGACCGCCCTCATGCAGCATTTCCTTAAATGAATGAATGGCTGCACTCACAGGGATACACTAAAGGAGAGTATGAAAATTATCTGTATAGGAAGAAATTATGTTGACCATGCCAGGGAGCTGGATAATCCGGTGCCTGAAAAACCTGTATTTTTTTTGAAACCGGATACCTCTCTTGTAACTCAGAATAAGCCGTTTTTTTATCCCGATTTTTCATCTAATATCCACCACGAGGTTGAGATTGTGATCCGCATTAACCGGCTCGGCAGGAATATTGCTCCGCGTTTTGCGAACAGGTATTACGATGAGATAACGGCAGGGATTGATTTCACTGCACGTGACCTCCAGGACAGGTGCAAAGAGAAAGGGTTGCCCTGGGAGATTTCAAAGGCTTTTGACAATTCCGCCCCGCTGGGAAGATTTGTCAAAATAAATGAGACAGTTGACCCGGGCAATATCCCGATCCGGCTTGACATTAACGGTAAAACGGTTCAGCAGGGGAACTCGTCGCAGATGATCTTCCCGTTCGATCAGATAATATCATACATATCTCAGTTCATCACCTTGAAGATAGGCGACCTGATCTTTACCGGCACTCCGGCAGGGGTTGGGCCGGTAAGTATCGGCGACAGGCTGCAGGCATGGCTGAATGATGAACTACTTCTTGATTTTTATGTTAAATGACCATTCAGCATGTCATCTTCTGACACATACCTGTTGTGGTTATTCCCCTTTCGGCGGATTATCAGCCTCCCAGGGTAGGGGACTGTTCTCAGCTGAAAATGCTGATTTCGGATGTGATTGGCTAATTGTCCAGCGCTCCGTATATTATTGCCTCCATCTTTTCCCACATCTCGTTATGGTAGAACGGGAGCATCTGTATCATGCCGACAACAGCCAGGTCGTTTTCGGTATCCCACCAGAATGTTGTGCTGAGCATTCCACCCCACGAGTAACGGTTCAAAGATCCTGGTTTTTTGCGTACGGATGCCCCGGTCCCGATCTCAAACCCCAGTCCGAATGCAAAATCATCTGAGGAGGATGCACCCCCGGGTACAATATCTTTGAGCTGGTTTGTAACCATAAGATCTATGGTTTTGGGCCCCAGTATCCTTGTCCCGTCATATTTTCCTCCGTTAAGCAGCATCTGCAGGAATTTTGCATAATCTGCCGCAGTGGTGCTCAGGCCTGCCCCGCCGGAGAAGAATTCCTGGCCTTTCATGGAGTGGTAATCGGTCATAGGTGAATTATCCATTCTGACCAGCGGTTTTTCGGCGGTATTTGAGTAGGCCCTTGCAAGCCTGCCGGCCTTTGCAGCAGGAACAAAAAAATAGCTGTCATTCATGCCCAGCGGCGCAAAGATCTGATTTTGCAGGTACTCATCGAATCTGACTCCGGAAACTACCTCAACAAGGTAACCGAGCACATCGGTGCTCACCCCGTAAGTGTAGCGTGTACCCGGCTCATGCATTAAAGGCAGTCTGCCAAGCACTTTCATGTTTTCCTCCAGCGTCTGCACTTCGGTATTGAGTGCTATGGCTTCAACCAGACCGGCTTTTTCATAAAGCTTTTGCATATCAGGTGAGCTGAAACCGTAGGCAAATCCGCTGGTATGTCTCAGCAGGTCACGTATTGTTATGCTGTTGCGGGCAGGTAGTGCTGTGAAGGAACTGTCGGCCGGGTTCACTGATTGCAGCACATACATGTTGCCCAGCTCGGGTATGTATCTCTCAACCGGATCGTCCAGTAAAAACTTTCCCTGTTCATAGAGCTGCATGGCTGCTACGCTTGTAATTGCCTTGGTCATCGACATGATCCTGTAGATGGAATCCTTCGGTTCTGATGCTCCACCGGCTGAAAAGGACCTGTGATATGCAATACCGCCGTTCCTTGCAACCAATACTTCGGCTGAGGCGATCGCCTGTCTGTTGACATATGATTCAAAGAGGCTGTCAAGGAGTTCAAGATTGCCCGGATGAAATCCCGCCTGTTCGGGCGGTACATGATGCAGATGCGATGCACCCGGTTTTTCCTCACCAACCTGGTTGTTACACGATACAATGGCACAGACCAGAAGAGCCTGGACTATTCTTGTAATATTTCTCATTTTTTATCCTGTTGAGGTTAAATATTATGACGTAAAGTTTTTTTCAGAGCACCCTGCCGGGCCTATCAGTATATAAAGTCAGGGTCTCTTTATAGGGAAACAGGTTTGCGGGCGGAGGCCATTATTGTTATTATTGCAACAGCTATGGCTGATATCGCTGCGGCTACCAGGATTGCACGGTTATCAGGCCACCGGGCCATCATTATTCCACCGAGTGCCCATATTACCGCAAGTCCGGCGAAAGGATTACGGTAGTTATGAATTACCAGCATTGTTATTACTGCTCCTGCAAGGATCATAACCACTGCCCACGTTTCTTCCGACAGTCCCCAGCCCTGCCAGTTGACGGCTACAAGCAGGGCGGTTATGTTTGCAATTGTGGCAATACATATCCAGCCAAGGTATATGCCGAATGCAGCCTTTGTAATGCCTGCGGGGAAGCCGGAAAGTCTGTAATTTATGATAACAAGGACGGCAAGGAGCATCAGCATTATCACTATCGACAACACAAGTTTTTCATAGTGCCAGGCAAATATCCACAATGAGTTAAGGATGCAGCTGACTGCGAAAAGCCATCCGATGGCAGATACGAACTCCTTTTTGCCTGAGGTGAATTGAAGAATGCAGAAAATAAAGAGCAACAGGTATATTACGCCCCATATTGAAAAGGTTATTCCTGCAGGTACAAAAAGGTTAGGGTACTGTGCAGATAGCTCACCGGTTGTCTTACCGCCCAGCGGTATGGCATTTGCAAGGTAGTTCATGACTATCATCAGGGCAAATGCAGCAACATTTAATGATTTAAGTATCATAAGATTTACAGTTTTTCAAGTAAATGTAATGATTTTCTCAAATCAAGTCAAATATCTATAATACAGGGAGACCCCGGGGTGATTTTACACCTTCATATGGTTTTTTTAAAGTACCGGGCAGGTAGGCAGAAGGCATCGCTGCTGTGCCTTTACGGCGCAGGTTGACTTTTTTATCCGCGAAAGCGAATTAATTATCTTAATGTCAGACAACCCTGGTTAATTATTATACTATTCCTGCAAATCCCATGAATGCCAGCGCCAGGAGGCCGGCTGCAACAAGAATTATCGGGTTGCCCTTCATGCCCTCAGGTACGTTGACCAGCTCGAGCTGCTCGCGTATCCCCGCAAGGATTACAAGTGCCAGGGTGAAGCCTATCGAGTGCGCCACTGCAAACACAACGCCGCTCATCAGGGTGTACTCGTTCTGTATTACCAGGATTGCAACACCGAGAATTGCACAGTTGGTTGTCATCAGGGGCAGGAATATCCCGAGCGCCTGGTAGAGCGGAGGGCTGACTTTTTTCAGGATTATCTCTACCATCTGGACCAGGGATGAGATTACGAGTATGTATGTTATTGTACGAAGATAGATAAGATCGAACGGGATAAGGATGTAGTGTGAAATAAGGTATGTTACAATAGCGGCTACAGTCATGACGAACAGCACTGCGCCTCCCATGCCGGCAGCTGTCGATATCCTGCTTGACACACCGAAAAAGGGGCAGAGCCCAAGGAACTGTGCCAGCACTATATTATTTACCAGGATTGCTGAAAGTACTATTACTATATATTCCATGGCTAATTTGGTGTTACTGTTTGTTAAGTTTGTTTGCTAATGCGATCAGGTAGCCCAGTGCAATGAATGCCCCGGGTGCCAGTATGAACACAAGCATGCCGTCGCCCTCTATGAACTGCAGTCCGAATATGGCATTGCTGCCGAGGATCTCCCGCGCTGCGCCGAGCAGTGTCAATGCAAAGGTGAAGCCCAGTCCCATACCGGTTCCGTCGATTACCGATGAAAGCAGTGTGTTTTTAGATGCAAATGCTTCGGCCCTGCCAAGCACGAAACAGTTAACCACGATCAGCGGGATGAACAGTCCGAGCTGCTCATGCAGGGCAGGCATGAAGCCGGCCATAACCAGGTCGACTATGGTCACGAATGAAGCGATGATAACAATATAGCAGGGAATTCTCACCTTGTTGGGCACAAAATTCTTTATAAGCGATACAACGATGTTTGACATTAGCACCACGAACATAGTGGCAAAACCCATTCCCATGCCATTGAACGCCGATGTTGTAGTACCCAGGGCGGGGCATAACCCCAGCATCAGTATGAAAACCGGGTTTTCCCTTATAAATCCCTTGGTAAAATTTTTTGCCTGGTCCATAATTACAGAGCTTATTTTCTATTTCCTACTATTACTTTCAAATTACAATATGCCGGTTTGTTATTGCACTTTACATGTTTTGGGCTTCGCTGAAAACTTCCCAGGCGCTGCGTACTGCATCGCAATATGCTCTTGCGGTAATTGTAGCACCGCTTATATTGTCTATTATCCCCCCGTCTTCCTTCAGCCTGATATTGTCCTCCCCCGGGTTCAGCCCGATAAACTGTTTGTAAAAATCCGACCTTGCATTCTCTATGAGATCACCGTAACCCGGTGTTTCTTCATGTTCGAGCACTTCTATGCCGGTTATCACACCCTCACTGTCGAACCCCACCATCAGCCTTATTGGTCCGATATAACCCTCATCGGAGGGCATGTCTACGGCCAGTCCGGTATAGCTCCGTCCTCTTCTTCCGGGGAATACGGTGTATTGATTTCCACCTGCCGTTACCTGGTACTCTTCACGGAGGGGATTGTTGGCGAAGTTTACCAGCACTATTTCAACTGCCTCCTCTCTTGAGGGCAGTTCATAAGAAACATCGGCATCCTTGTCCATGTATACATCATAAGCCCGCTGCACTGCTTCGCAGTAAGCCCGGGAGCTTATGGTGGTGGCGGTTATGCCGTCAACATCACCTCCGTCCTGCCTGAGCCTGAGCTGGAAGTCCTCGGGATGCTCTCCCTCAAACTGGGCGCTGAAATCAGATTTGTCGCTTTCCATCTTGTCACCCAAACCGGGCGTCTCTTTATGCTCGAGCACCTCTATACCATGAATGGTGCCGTCAGGCAGCAGACCTACCATCAATTTGATAGTACCGCTAAAACCCCTGTGGGTAAATGTCTCTATGGCGGTACCTACAAGCTCACCCTCTTTTTTTGCCGGATAGAAAACCAGCTCGCCACCTGCCACCTCTATAGTATATTGTTCCTCGGTGGGATTATTGTCAAAATCGGGTACCACCGCTCTTATGGCCTCATTCTTCCTGGCCGCCCTGGCAGCTTCTATAGGTTCTTTTGTAAGTTCATAAATAAATCCCAGTGAAGCTGAAGCAACAAGGGTTATTGTAAGCAGCGCAAGCACCATATTGAAGAAGGTGGATTCTCTTTTAGCCATTTTTTACCTCCTCTCCAAATCTATTGGGTTTAACATATTTGTTGATAAGTGGTACGAATGAGTTCATAATCAGGATTGCAAATGATATCCCCTCGGGATATGCCCCGTAAACCCTTATTGCAACAGTTATTACGCCTATACCTGTTCCGTATATCCACATGCCTTTAGGTGTCATTGGCGAAGTAGCATAGTCGGTTGCCATAAATACCGCACCCAGTACCAGTCCCCCTGTTATAAGGTGAAATACAGGGTCGGCATTGTCGTAGGGGTTTATCAGCCAAAGTATTCCTGTAAATAAGAATACCGTACAAAAGATAGAAACGGGAATGTGCCATGTGATAATCTTCCTGGCTATCATATATATACCTCCCGCCAGCAGCGCAAGAGCCGATATCTCACCCATGCTGCCGTGGAGATGGCCAATGAAAAGATCAAGATAACCAGGGATCTGTTCCGCAAGCCTTGACATGGGCACTCCTGCGGCAAGTCCTTCTTTGATAACACCCAGCGGGGTCGCACCTGTTGCAGCATCGGTATACTGGAGCCTGGACACGATGGGTTCAGGCCAGCTTGTCATTTGCACAGGGAAGGAGATAAACAGGAAAACACGGCCTACCAGTGCGGGGTTGAACGGATTATTGCCAAGTCCACCGAATGACATTTTTCCAACCCCTATTGCCACCAGGGCACCTATTACTATTATCCACCACGGTATGTTGGTAGGCAGGTTCATGGCAAGGAGCACCCCGGTAACCGCTGCCGAACCGTCGCTAACAGATGGTTCGGTCTTCATCATGTATTTCTGTATCAGGTATTCAAACATCACACATGAAACAACAGAGATCGCAGTTACTATAAGTGCGCCGATGCCGAAAAAATAGACCGAGACGAGGAACGCCGGTAAAAGTGCATATATTACCCCGTACATCAGCTTTTTGACGGTATCATCCCCATATACATGAGGAGACGGAGATACGGTAATCAATTTGTCCATTATTGTTTCCTTGATCTGATAATTTTACTAACAGTTGATTTGCCCAGCCTAATATAGTCAAGCAGCGGCCTGCCCGAGGGGCATATGTAACTGCAGGAGCCGCATTCCATGCAGTCAAGTATCTTTTCCTCCTCTGCAAGATCCCATTTTTTAAATTCAGTGGCCGGCATAAGCAAGTGCGGTTCCAGTCCCATCGGGCATGCTGAAACACATTTAGCACATCGTACGCAATTAACCACAGGTTTCCGGGCAGCTTCTGGTGCCGGTATGATGAGAATGCCCGAAGTCCCTTTGTTAACAGGCACCTCAATATTATTAAGTGCTTTACCCATCATCGGGCCGCCATTTACAATCTTGCCGGTATTCCCGGGGATACCACCGGCCGCTTCGATGAGTGTTTTTACCGGAGTACCTATCCTGACAAGGAAATTGGAAGGCCTTTCAACCCCTTTGCCTGTAACTGTAACAACCCTTTCTATTAGCGGTTTATTTTTCTGTACTGCTTCATATACTGCATATGCTGTTCCCACATTATGTACTACAGTGCCCACATCTATCGGCAATCCCCCTGACGGTACCTCTCTGTTGATCAGAGCTTTTATGAGTTGTTTTTCTCCACCCTGGGGGTATTTCACTTTGAGGGTTTTTACCGTTATACCATCATAGTCCTGCGCCAGGCGTGAAAGGTGGCTAATTGCATCAGGTTTATTGTTTTCAATACCAATAAGAGCCCTGGTTACATTCAGGGCCTTCATGATAAGGCTTACCCCTACCAGAAGCTCTTCTCCCTTCTCAAGCATCAGCCTGTGGTCGGAAGTCAGGCAAGGTTCACATTCCACACCGTTTATTATAAGTATTTCAGCCTTTTTACCTTTGGGTACGGAAAGTTTAATATGTGACGGGAAGGTAGCTCCGCCCAGTCCCACGATACCTGCATCCAGGGTTCTGGTTATAATATCTTCAGGTCCTGCAGTGATATTTTTTTTAATCGATGTGCCGGTATCAATACCTTCCTCCCATTGGTCATCTTCGGTTTCAATGACTACGGAAGTACGTTTGTATCCACTGCTGTCCGGCTCATTATCAATCTTCTTAACCGTTCCGGTAACCGACGAATGGATGTTGGCCGATACAAAACCCTTGCTTTTTGCTATTAACTGACCGGTCTTTACTTTGTCACCCTTTTTAACCAACGGTTCAGCAGGGGCTCCAATATGTTGTGACAACGGGATGATTACGGTTTCAGGCACCGGCAGGGCCTTTATGGAGCTTCCGGCTGCAAATTTATCCTCAGCAGGATGAACACCGCCATTGGGAAATGTATGTATCACGTTTTTTCCTCCTGGTATTTTTATTTGTTAGACCCTTTTACAGGTTCGTTACTGTTCTGTTTTTTTGTAAAAGTCTGTCATTCCTGTGCCTGTGCCCCGGCCTTCTGTTTGCGCACCGGGAAATTTATTTCAAGTATCGCATTGGTCGGGCATTCAGGAGCACATTTTCTGCACAGCTTGCATTTAACAGGATCAATATATGCCAGGTTGTTTTCCATCGTAATTGCATCAAACTTGCAGGCTTTTACACATTTGCCACATCCTATACAGGCAACCTTGCAACTTTTCCTGGCAACTCCGCCTTTTTCTTCGTTAATGCATGCCACATATATTTTACGGTCTTTCTTATTCTTTTTTCTCAGTTCAATTATGTTGCGCGGACATTCGACCACACATGCATTGCATGCTGTGCAGAGCTCATCGGTAACCTCAGGCAGTCCGGTTTCGTGGTTCATGTGGATAGCATCGAACCTGCAAGCTTCCACGCAATCGCCCAAACCGAGGCATCCGTAGGGGCAGTTCGATTCACCCGTGTAGAGTGCTGAAGCAACCGAACATTTTGGTGTGCCGTCGTAGATATTGTTCCTGGGTCGGTTTGCAGGAGTACCGGCGCACCTGACAACTGCAACCAGAGGCTCGGGTTCGGGTATTTCCTTTCCCAGAATCTCCGATATTTTTGCCATAGCCTCGCTGCTGCTGACAGGGCATTTCAGTTCAGATATATCATCTGCCTTAACGAGGGCTTCGGCAAAAGCCCTGCATCCCGGGAGTCCGCAACCTCCGCAGTTTGCCGCGGGCAGTTCCTCCTCAACAAGATCAATTCGTGGATCTTCAACAACATTGAACTTTTTTGCAACCAGGAAAAGTATTATGGCTGCAGCCGCTCCCATAGCGCCCAAAGTAATGATTGAATAAATAACTATATCGCTCATTTTGTAAAATGTTACATTTTTTGCAACCTGAAAGAAAAATCTTTTTTTAGTTTGTCTTTGAAAAATGAGAGTCCGCCATACCAGGGCACAAGCGACAGCAAAGATAGTAGTCCGGCATACCCTTCATTAATGCCAAGTGAAACCAGTATTACCAAAGTTGTGATAAGTATTATGAACGGGGCGATATAACCCAGCCCCAGCGCCTTTAGTCCGAGAGACTGCTCCAGTACCACCATTATTTCCTCTCCTGTGTTGTAGTTTTCGCCGGGAGAGGTATAAACCTCAATTATTTTTTCGTCTTTGTCGCCTATAGAGCATGATCCCCTGGCACGGCAACTCCCGCAGGCAGATTCAGGCATTATCCTGACCTTGACTATCTTGCCGCTTACTTCACTTATTACTCCCGAATGTTTGATAATCCCTGGGGAAGCCATTTTATATCCTTCTTATTCGAAAAATACAAAAATATTGATGTTTGGCGTTTAAAAATTGTTTTTTGTCATGTTTTAGTTTACGCCAAATAATTTAGATTCAGTATAAATACAAAAGAGATTTGCCTGACTTATGTCTTTCAGTGCAGGGAATGCTTACAAGCAGTAAGGGAAGCCTTGACGGCGCACTGTTATAATCCGGCCGGATCTGCATTGCCTTTTGGTTATGCCCGGAGCAACCGGCCATTACATTATAAGGATCAGCTGATCCTGCTCCACTCTTCCAGTTCCGGATTAAGTTTTCTGAGCTGACGGGCGAGAATATCATTACCAGGTTTTTCCAGCAAAGGGTCCTCTTCTGTGATTTCTATTGCCTGCTGCCTGGCATATTCGAGAATCCGGCTGTCCTTGCCCAGATGTGATATTTTCAGGTCAAACGGGAAACCACTCTGCATGGTTCCTTCCATATCTCCAGGCCCCCTGAGTTTAAGGTCGGCTTCTGCAATTTCAAAACCATCGTTGGTGTCAACCATAGTTTTTATTCTATGCCTGGCCTCGTTTGAAAGTTTGTGTGAAGACATCAGGATGCAATAGGACTGATCGGCCCCACGTCCGACGCGCCCCCTTAGCTGATGCAGCTGCGACAGTCCGAATCTCTCGGCGCTTTCTATGACCATGACAGATGCATTCGGTACGTCTACCCCAACCTCTATTACTGTGGTTGAGACCAGGATATGAGCATTGCCGCCCGCAAACTGTTTCATGCCAATCTCTTTGTCCTCATTCTTCATACGGCCGTGTACTATTGCCACTACATATTCAGGGGGGGGGAAGGCCCTGGTGATGCTTTCATAACCATCTTCAAGATCTTTATAATCCATCTTTTCCGATTCCCTGATCAGCGGGTAGACCACATAAACCTGCCTGCCGGATGCGATCTGCTTGCGCATGAATCCAAAAAGCCGTTCACGATGGGTATCATAGTAGTGTGCCGTAGCTACCGGCTTTCTGCCAGGAGGGAGCTCATCAATAACCGAAACCTCAAGATCGCCGTAAACCGTCATTGCCAGCGTGCGGGGGATGGGAGTTGCGGTCATGACAAGCACATGCGGAGGATGCAGGCTTTTTTTCCACATCCTTGCTCTTTGTGCTACACCAAACCGGTGCTGCTCATCAATAATAGCCAGTCCGAGTCGTTCAAACTGCACAGTTTCTTCAATCAGGGCATGGGTGCCGACCAATATCTTCAGCTCTCCATTCAACAGCCTGTCGTGGAGTACCCTGCGTTGTTTTTTGCTTGTCGATCCTGTAAGCAACCCTATCTCCAGCGGAAGTCCGTCAAGCATTTTCTTCAATGTTCCGTAATGCTGAGAAGCAAGGATCTCGGTGGGTGCCATCAGGCAGGACTGGTAACTATTATCGGCGGCTATTAGCATGCTCATTACGGCCACCAGGGTTTTACCGCTGCCTACATCGCCCTGCAGGAGCCGGTTCATCTGTTTGCCCGAGCCGGTGTCCTTCCTGATCTCCTTCAGTACCCTTTTCTGTGCCTCAGTAAGCTCGAATGGCAGGTGGTTGTGGTAGAAGTCATTGAACAGGTCACCCACCTTTGAAAATACCAGTCCTTTTACCTTATCTTTTCGCACAGCCTTCTGCCTCACTATATTTAACTGGAGGTAGAACAACTCTTCAAATTTCAGCCTTGCCTCTGCTTTTCTGAGCTTGTCGGTGCCCTGCGGAAAATGGATGTTAAGATAGGCGTCGTTAATGTTCATAAGCCCGGTTTTCCCGATCAGCCTTTCAGGCAACGTTTCTTTAATTTTCCCGTAGGTTAGTTTGAGTAGCTGGTTCTGTATCTTGCCGATAACTCTTGATGTGATGAAGTTGTTCTTGAGTTTCTCGCTGGTGTTGTAGAAGGACTGGAGCGCCGATTTGATCTGTTTCTCCTGTTTGGCAGGATCCTCCATTTCGGGATGGACAAGGTTAACCTTGTTGTTAAAGGTTGTCGGTTTGCCGTAAACTATGAACTTTTTGCCTGGCTTAACCAGGTCGTTTATCCATCGTAAACCTTTAAACCAGATCAGCTCCAGTTGGCCCGTGCCATCAGAAATGATTGCCGTGAGCCTCCTGTTCCTGCGCGAACCTGTTATGCCGGCACTTACTATAGTGCCCTCCAGTTGAATATAAGGCAGATCGCCGGTAACCTGCGAAATCTTATAAAACCTGGTCCTGTCAACATGCTTGTAGGGAAAACAGCTCAGCATATCACCAAAAGTAGTAACACCAAGCTCTTTTT
Organism: Bacteroidales bacterium; assembly: GCA_007131165.1. GTDB lineage: Bacteria > Bacteroidota > Bacteroidia > Bacteroidales > PUMT01 > PXAP01. The sequence continues at coordinate 20,546 of SLRB01000011.1, forward strand.
TTAAAAGCTCTGCCCGTTTCGGACCTACACCCGGGAGAAACTTTATATCTCTGTCAAGAATGTCAGCCTGCATTTGCTTTGGTCCGGTTTTGCGAAGTCCATATTTTTAATACTGCAGTGCCTGATTCAGGAAATATTATTGCAAATTGGTTTAAATTCGCGTTCAGGTTTGCAGTTCTAAAGATGGGTAAAATTAAACTTTTAATTAAATATTTTGTCTATAGGATCAGGCGGCGGGGAGCAAAGGGGCATGGAATACATTCACCGTTCGTGTTTCAGTTTAGCCGGGAAGTTCTCAACAGCAGGGTAAAATATCCTGAATATCGCGATATTGACCTGTACAGAAGGTCACTATATGGCAAAAATCAATTTATCAGGGTATCAGGTCACGGAGCCGGTTCGAATGTGTTCAAATCGGCTAACAGGCGTGTACGGGATATTGCAAGGCGCAGTTCCACCGGCCCGGCTGCCTGCAGGCTTCTTTTCCGGCTTGCCAGGTATTTCAGGGCGCCTGTGATAGTTGAGCTTGGGACATCTCTGGGTATGGCCGCTTTCTGCCTGTCCAGGGGAGGGCAGGAGGGTAAGGTATACAGTGTTGAAGCGTGCCCGGAGCAGCTTGAAGTTGCCGGCAACGAACTTGCCCGTTTTGACGTTGATAATGTTGATCTGATACTGGGAGAGTTTGGCAAAAAGCTGCCGGGACTTATGAAAAAGCTCGAGAGAGTAGATCTTGTATATCTGGACGGCGATCACCGTGAAGAGAGTGTTTTGTGGCAATTTAACCAGTGTGCAGGCAAAGCGGGGCACAGGTCAATTTTCATAATCGGCGACATTCACTGGTCACCTGGCATGGAACGAGCATGGGGCCGGATATGCAGGGACCCCAGGATTTCGTGCACGATCGACCTGTTTTTCGTCGGACTTGTCTTTTTCAGGGAGGGTATGGCAAAGCAACATTATGTGCTGAAGTATAAGTGACAATTCAAAATAATTGTTAAATGATTTTCATTTTAAACTTATTGAATATAGATTCGTTGAATTTTTAAAATCACAATAACAATCAAAAGGGAACAGGCCCGTTATTCCCTTAGTTTGCAATTTTTTGTTGAATTGCGGAGTAATAAAAAATATCAAATGGAAAACATCATCAGTATCAGGGGGCTGGTTAAGAACTACAAGATAGGCACTATCGTAGTCCATGCTCTAAGGTCGGTTTCGGTCGACATAAAAAAGAATGAATATGTGGCAATTATGGGGCCATCAGGCTCGGGAAAATCAACTTTGATGAATATCATTGGCTGCCTGGATACACCAAGCGGCGGACAGTATATCCTGAACAATACCGATGTCAGCAAACTCGAGGACAACCAGCTTGCCGAGATACGCAACAAGGAGATAGGTTTTGTGTTCCAGACATTCAATCTGCTTCCCCGCTATACAGCGTTCGAAAATGTTATGCTGCCGCTGGTTTATGCAGGAAAATCCAAGACCGAAAGAATAGCAAGGGCCGAAGAGGTAATAGAACAGGTTGCTCTTTCGGACAGGTCGCATCACAGGCCCAATGAGCTTTCAGGCGGGCAGCGGCAGCGTGTAGCCGTTGCCAGGGCACTTGTCAACAATCCTTCTATAATACTTGCCGATGAGCCTACCGGTAACCTTGATTCCAAAACGTCTGTTGATATAATGAACCTGTTTGATGAGATACACAGGAAGGGCAACACAATTATTGTGGTAACGCACGAAGAGGACATTGCCAGGCATGCCCACCGGATTATAAGGTTGCGTGACGGCGAGATCGAATCGGATACGGTAAACCCGAACCCGGTAAAACTCTCCGTATCCGTGGGGGCAAATGGTTGAATCCGGAAGGAGTGGTGTTTCACTGTACATGCATTATGGCGGTAATATTGCCGGTTTTTCTCAGCCGCTGATACATTATTTATTAACAGATAGCTCAGGAAATGAAGATTTATACAAGAACGGGAGATGCCGGAACCACCTCCCTTATCGGGGGAAAAAGGGTACCTAAGTTTGATGAACGTATTGAAGCATATGGCAGTGTTGATGAGGTTATTGCGTGGACCGGACTAATACGGGATCAGGAAGCTGCTGTACAGGTGCATGACCTGCTGGTTGATATACAGGACCGGCTGATGACCTGTGCTTCAATTCTGGCTGCTGATTGTGACAACTGCCCGAATCCCTTGCCTTCGCTTAATGATGAAGATGTTGTGCGGCTTGAGGAGGCTATTGATGAAATACAGGAAAATGTCGAGCCCCTCTCTTCATTCATCCTACCGGGCGGACATACGGTTGTTTCCTACTGTCATATAGCCCGTAACGTTTGCAGGCGTGCCGAGCGGAACGTACTCAGGCTCGCTGACGGAAGGAATGTTGACAAGCTTGTTATCAAATACCTGAACCGGTTGTCTGACTACTTTTTTGTGCTGTCCAGGAAATTTAGCAAGGATTTAGGTGCAACAGAAATTCCATGGAAGCCCAGGTTGTAATATTGATATATTTTTTTAAATTTGCACCACTTTTGCAAATAGGTATTGAATAATTCATAGAGTTGTTATGTACTGGACGCTTGAATTGGCTTCAAAACTTGAAGATGCCCCCTGGCCGGCTACAAAGGATGAATTGATAGATTATGCCATGAGGTCGGGAGCACCTCTGGAAGTTATAGAAAACCTTCAGGAAATTGAAGATGAGGGTGAAATATATGAAAGTATCGAGGATATCTGGCCCGACTACCCCAGTAAGGACGACTTCTTCTTTAATGAAGACGAATATTGATATTACCTTCTGAACACATCATCCCTGTTTTTTGGTCTTATTTGATCCAGCCACCTGAAGTTAGGAAGAAGCCTCTCTTCTCCCTGCAGGTCCTCCATTGGGTAGAGTACTGATTCAACACGGTTCAGAAACCTGATCCGGTCGGGTTTATTATCCTTGAGGAAAATGACGAGGCTGGCACTCATTGCCTTATTAATGCCAATTATTTCTTCTTCATCAGCCGGGTAGTAAAGTGTTTCAGCATTACCTGTAACATTTACCCTGTAAAGCTCCCCGTCATTGAAAAAGCCCACTACATTCGTGCCTTTTATCTGGTTGTAAAGCCCAGGTTGTTCTTCAGAGACAATAAATGCCGAATTGGTCATAACGATGTAGTCTACTTCATCTTCTTTTAGGTGTATCTCCATTATCTCGGCCGAAAGCTGACTTTCGTCCGACCAAAGGACGGGATCTGCAAACATATAAATTACTGAGTCGCGCATGTTGTAGTAAAGTGAATCACACTTTCCCTGCATCTGGTTGCTGAACATCCTTACCCCGTAATAAGCAACCAATACCCTTACCGTGTCGTTTTCTTCGTCAGTTTCAACACTGTCAGGGTGGGGTTTCACGGCTGCATCCTGAAGAACCGGCGGTATCGCTATTAAGACGGTATCGGGTGCTGGCAGGGTATCCGACTCGGCTCCCGGAAAAGGTGCCAGGATAGTTTCCGGCTCCTTCCCGGGTTCCTGTAATACCGTATCATTTTCTGTTGTGTCAGCGGGTTCTCCCATCAGCTGTGGCCCGGGGGCTTCCTCTGTTAAATCAGCGGGTTCTTCCATTAACTGTGGAACGGGACCTTCCTCTTCCGGATCAGGGGGGGGCTCCTCCTGTAGAATTAATCTTTCCTCAACAGGCTCAGGTTCAGGAGGCGCAGCCTGCAACCATGACCGTAGAGTATCGGCATGAACGTAAAGGGTGTCGTTGTCAGTCATCTGCTTGAGCAATGCCCTGTCGGTTATCAGCATCTCTTCGGGATCCCGGTTAAACCAGGCATAATGCCCGCTTATTATAATGTTTTCGACTGTATCTGTTATCTCTACGTTCAGGAAGGCCTTCCCGTATCCTTTAGCGTTATCATAATATATGCTGTCGGCACTGAGGGATTGGTTATTGTTTCTTACACGCGCATTTTCGTTGAACTGCGAAATATCTGTAATAGTGTTGTACCATCCGTTTTCGCAGTAAATATCGGTATCATCGCCAAGGATTGTTGTGGGCCCGAGGAAATACACAACTTCCGTCTCAGTGTTATACCTGAGGGTATCCGACCTGATAATATAATCAGGGTTTGTAATGACTACATTTTCCCTGAAAAAGAAAAGCTTGTCATCTGCATAATAATAACCCCGGCGGCTTTCAAGTTTGTTGTCGCCGCTTGTAACCACGCCATGATCAGGATAGTAGCCAAAGTTTCTTTCCAGGTCAAAGTCCAGCCTCTGTGTTTTTAGGGTTGTTTCCTGATCTTGTAAAACCACATTTCCCCTTACTTCTGCGAATCTTCTGTCGCCGTAATATATCAGGCGATCACCATACAGGTGCAGGGTGTCTCCCTGGTTTATATGAACATTGCCGAATGCGTGCACAATGTTCCTCGCCGAATAGCGGTGTGCACTGTCACAGTGCATTTGCACCTCTTCATGCATGAGCCTTACATCACCAAGCAGGCGTATCCCGCCGGCATCCATTCCCCGGTAAGGGGCCTCCATGGTTTCAGCATTGAGTATCCTTACTTCGGCGGGCTTTCTTTTGTCATCCTGTGGTCCGGTGGTGGCAAAATGAAAAAGTGACAGTATGGTTATCAATAAGGGCAGAAGACGGTTCATGCCTTGTTAATCTTATCTGAGGACCCACTCCTCTGATGTGAATCCGCATTTTTTGTAGGCCTCATCAATCCTGATATATGTTTTGGCCCTCCTCTCCGCTATCCAGTCCTCAAGTATCCGGTTCATCTTCTGTTCAAGTGCCATATTCCTGATATATGCATAATCCTCATCGAGGTTAGCCTGGTGGGGCGCTGTCTGTGATTCGAGGTATAACAGCTTGTAAAAAATCCTTCCCTGGCGGTCGCGCGATTCAATCGGACCTGCAATCTCTCCTACTTTCATATTCCTTACTGCTTCGAACTGAACCGGGTTAAGCTGGTCAAGTTCAAACCTTGAACCTCCGGTCTCTTCATTCAATACAAGACCACCGCTCATCCTTGTGTCTTTATCGTCGGTATGCATCATGGCGGCTACCCTGAATGTAATGGTGTCGGTGCGAATAGCGGTTCCCAGGCTGTCCAGATATGAACGGGATTCAACTTTAGCCTCGTCAGTAGCCTGGGGAGTCAGCAGGATATGCCTTACGTTAGCTTCCTCACCCCGCCGGTCGATCAGCTGAACTATATGAAAACCATATTCGGTTTCAAAAACAGGTGATATCCGGTCACCCCTCAAAGAGAAAGCAACATTGGCAAATTCGGGTGTGAGGCTTGCCCTGGTCATGTACCCCAGTTCACCTCCCCTGCGGGCCGATCCGGGATCCTGTGAATACAGTACAGCCATGGTAGTGAAGCTTTCACCGTCAATGATCCTTTGCCTGATCTCGTTAAGGCGCTGCCTTACCCTGAAGTTTTCAGCTTCGCTGAACTCAGGATACTTAACTATCTGCCGGATCTGTACCTGCGATGGTATCATCGGGATTTGATCCTCCGGCAGATTATTGA
>SLRB01000079.1 GCA_007131165.1 Bacteroidales bacterium
CCAACAGTCTCATATCGAGGAACAGGAAACAGATAGCTAAAAAGGTCTGGTCGGCAAACGAAGAGGGCGAAAAAATTAAAGTGTCCGAATGTGCCACCGACCGTGAGGAAGGTTTACTGGCGGCCAGGCTCGTGGAAGATAAAATGGCCGGAGGAGACTCCGGTTACAGCGATTTTGCCATCCTGTACCGCACAAATGCCCAGTCGCGCATATTCGAAGAGGTGTTGCGCCGCAGGGGTATACCCTACAAGGTTTATGGCAGCCTCTCTTTTTACCAGCGCAAGGAAATAAAAGACCTGCTGGCATATTTCAGGCTTACGGTTAATAAACTGGACATGGAGGCACTGTACAGGGTGATCAACTACCCTGCAAGGGGTATAGGCAAGACCACAACCGACAGGCTTAACAGCTACTGCAACGAAAACGGGCTTGCAACATGGGATGTGATAAGCAATCCCGGACCACATGCAGGCAAGCTTGGCTATAACCGGGGCACCGTTTCCAGGCTTGCTGCATTTGCCTCTTTAATTAAAGACTTTACCAGGCTGGCAGAAACAACCGATGCATGGCAGGCTGCAAAGGAGATTGCCTCCTCGTCGGGTATACTGAAAGATCTGTTTGACCCCAAGTCGCCTGAAAACATAGCTAAATACGAGAATATCCAGGAGATGCTCAACGGGGTAAGGGAGTTTACCGAGCAGCGCCAGGCTGAAGGCGAAAGCGTTTCGCTGGCTGCCTTCCTGCAAAACGTATCGCTTCTGACCGACCAGGACACTGATAAGCCTGAGGACCGTGACAAAGTGACGCTTATGACGGTTCATTCGGCAAAGGGATTGGAGTTTCCCCACGTCTTTGTCGGCGGACTGGAGGAGGAACTGTTCCCGAATCATTTTGCCTGCTCCACACCTGACGGACTCGAAGAGGAGCGCAGGCTTTTCTATGTAGCCATTACAAGGGCGGGTGCGACAGCCACCCTCTCCCACTCGCAGACGCGATACCGCTGGGGCATGCCTGTCATGTGCAAACCAAGCAGGTTTCTTGAAGAGATCGATCAGCAATACATTGAATATGCACCTGAAGAGCCGGCAACTTCTTCCCCCGGCAGTGAAGCATGGCCGCGCAAAAACAACGGCGGCCTGTTTAGCAACAAAAAGGACCCGTCCACTTCCATTATACCAGGTAAATCGACGAAAAGTGCCGGAAAGGCCGGCAGCAAACCCGCTGCTTTCAGCGACCCCTTGCGCAAGCTGAGGCGTATTGGCCGGGATGATCCGGGCAGGCATGCAGGCAATGCAACCGGCACAAATCCCGCGGCGACAACCAGAGACCAGGACAGCCCACCTCCCCCGCGGGGGACCGGCAACGGACCCGCCGATGCTTCCGGGTACAAAACCGGTATGGTCGTTCAACATAACCGCTTCGGCAGGGGCACAATAAAAGCACTTGAGGGCCAGCCTCCCAATGTAAGGGCCACGGTAGAGTTTGACGGAGCGGGACAAAAGCAGCTGCTGCTCAAATTTGCAAAGCTCAGGGTGATTTCTGGCTGACAGGCCGGGGCCGGGACTGTTTAACCTGCCGCAGCCGCAGTTCGTACCCTTCAGCGAAAGCGTCACTCCCCTGCAAAAAGAGAATTTATCCCGTAAATACCTTTTTTTCACCCAATATTTAGTAGTTTTGCAAAATAATCAGTGTAAAACAATGAGGGAAAACGACAAAGAAACAAACCCGGCCGGTAAAAACCTGACATATGACTATAATACCAGCCGCGAAAAAATGGCCATCCCCGAGTATGGCCGGAATATCCACAACATGATCAAGCATGTCGGCACGATAGAGGACCGCGAAGAGCGAAACAAAGCCGCACGTACAATAATATCGATCATGGGGAATATGAACCCGCACCTTAGAGATATCAACGATTTCAAGCACAAGCTGTGGGACCACCTTGCCATCATGTCCGGTTTCAGCCTGGACATAGATTACCCGTATGAGCCTCCCAAGCCTTCAACATTTACCGAAAAACCCAAACCGGTACCTTATCACAACTACCCGATAAGATACAAGCACTACGGAAGATTGCTCGAGCAGATGATCAAGGCTGCCACCGAAATGGAAGAGGGCGAAAAAAAGGAAGCGCTCGTTCACCTGATAGCCAACCATATGAAAAAGTGCTATCTCACATGGAACAGGAACCAGGTAACCGACGAGATAATATACAACGACCTGCGTGAGCTCAGCGGAGGTCTCATTGACAGGGGTTCAGAGGTTAAACTGTCCGAATCACGTGATATTCTGTCCAGAACCAAGAAGAAAAAGATACAGCGGAAATACAACCCCAGGCAACAGCAAAGGAAATAAACGCCTGCCGCATTAGTCGACCCGGCTTTCTTTTACTTCAAAGGGTGAGAAATGTCCGGTTGGTTTTTCTTTTATTAATCATAATACTCTTTTCTGTTATGGCTTCATTTGAGATCACGGGCGGCTACCAGCTTAAAGGGGAACTGACGGCCCAGGGCGCCAAAAACGAGGCATTGCAGATTATTTCTGCTACATTGCTCACCCCCGAAAAAGTCACTATAGGCAATATCCCCGAGATCCTCGATGTGGTGAGGCTTATCGAGCTCCTGGAAAAACTGGGGGTTGAAGTTAACAGGACAGGAGAGGGCAGTTATGAGTTCAGGGCAACCAATATTGATCCCGAATACCTGCTGACCTCCGATTTCAGAGACAGGGCAGCCGGCCTCAGGGGCTCTGTAATGATCGTGGGGCCACTCCTTGCAAGGTTCGGTAAGGCATACATGCCAAAACCCGGAGGCGATAAAATCGGGCGCAGAAGGCTTGATACACATTTTACGGGATTTATGAAACTGGGAGCGGACTTTAAATATGATGCTGCCGAAGAATTTTACCGGGTTGAAGGGAAAAACCTGAAGGGCAGCTACATGCTTCTGGATGAGGCATCAGTCACAGGTACCGCTAATATAATCATGGCAGCGGTACTTGCCAGGGGTACCACCACGATATACAACGCGGCATGCGAACCTTACGTACAGCAGTTGTGCAGAATGCTCAACAGCATGGGTGCCCGGATATCAGGTGTGGGTTCAAACCTGCTTACCATTGATGGTGTCGGCAGCCTTGGCGGCACCACGCACACAGTGTTGCCCGACATGATCGAGATCGGCAGCTTCATAGGGATGGCAGCAATGACAGAATCGGAAATTACAATAAAAAATGTCTCATACGGTAGCCTGGGCATCATTCCCGATGCCTTCAGGCGACTGGGAATTAAGCTGGAGCAAAGAAACGACGATATATTTATCCCTGCACAGTCGCATTATGAGATAGAGACCTATATTGACGGTTCAATAATGACAATAGCCGATGCCATATGGCCCGGACTCACGCCCGACCTGCTGAGTGTTTTCCTTGTGGTTGCCACACAGGCCAAGGGAAGTGTGCTCATTCACCAAAAAATGTTTGAGAGCCGCCTGTTCTTTGTGGATAAACTCATGGACATGGGCGCCCAGATAATCCTGTGCGATCCCCACCGTGCAACGGTTATCGGCCTGAACAAACAGTTCAGGCTGCGGGCGACCAAAATGGTATCACCCGATATAAGAGCAGGGGTTGCGCTGCTGATAGCAGCAATGTCGGCCGGCGGCACCAGCGTGATAGACAACATAGACCAGATAGACAGGGGATACCAGAAAATTGACGAGAGGCTTAATGCAATTGGTGCAAGAATAAAAAGGATACCCTGAACACAACGCGGTTATAATTGTTAATTACACATAATATTAAGTGTTTAACCCTAAAATAAGAATACAATGCGCTATATAAGACCAATTGGAGTTATCCTGCTGGTAATAATGCTGGCCTTGTGGCTGGCCGGCAGAAACGGCCAGGGTATCCTGAACAATTCCCCCGATGCCGCCGATGTGTCGCCAACCAATAATACGGGCAACAGGATAGGCGATATAGCTCCCGACATTGAGCTTCGAACTCCCGATGGGGAGATGGTCGCGTTGTCATCGCTCAGGGGCAGCATGGTAATGATCGATTTCTGGGCATCGTGGTGCGGACCCTGCCGGGCAGGCAACCCTTCAAAAGTAGAGGCGTGGGAGGAGTTCAGGGACAAGGAGTTTGTCAACGGTAACGGATTCAGGCTGTTCTCGGTCTCCCTCGACACCAACAGCGACTCATGGATAAAAGGCATACAGGATGACAACCTTGCATGGGAACATCACGTAAGTGACCTCGGGGGATGGGATTCCGAAGCCGCTGCTCTTTACCAGGTAAGGAGCATTCCTGCAAGCTGGCTGATTGACGGCAATGGCATGATAGTTGCCAGAAACCTGAGAGGCGACAATATTTCAGAGACGCTAAACGGGCTGCTTGCCGAATAGGCGGATGCAGCCTCCCGGCTTTTACCGGTAATTTACCGGGTCACACAGAAATTTGTGCATACGGTATTGCCTGGCACCGGCACCTCTTAATAATGTGCCCGTACGCCAGGAAGGCCATTTTCCATGCCAAAATGTCGGTCATGGATGAGTGGTCCGGTATTTGTTTGGCAGTAGGTTCCTGATAACAATAAATAAAATTTAACTACAGATATGGTAAAGAAGAAAAAATCCGGTCAGCAGGAAATGGAAAACATGCAAGGTGGTGCGAATGATAAAGAGCATGCCGGTCAGGCTGAAGGTGCAGGGAAAAAAGAAAAAAACCAGGATAAAGAGATAAACGGCAACCAGCAGGATGATGAAAAATCTGAACAGGAAAAAGCCGGGGAAACAGTCGATACCGGAGATACCGGAGAGGATATGATAGCCGGCACCGGCGAAACCCAGGAGGCCGGCCCGGGACATGACGGCGAAAAGCTCAAAGAGGCACAGGACAGGTATCTGAGACTTTCAGCAGAGTTTGATAATTACCGTAAACGGACACTGAAAGAAAAATCCGATTTGATCAAACTGGCAGGAGAAGATATAATTTCCGGACTTCTGCCGGTCCTGGACGACTTTGACAGGGCTTTGCATAACCTGGACAAGACAACGGAGGTTGACCCAATGAAGAAGGGTGTGGAGCTGATCCATTCCAAACTTAACGAATTTCTCAGGCAAAAGGGTGTTAAGGAGATTAAGGCTCTCGGGAAAGAATTCGATACCGATCTTCACGAAGCGGTTACAAAAATCCCCGTAGAAGAGAAAAAAAACAAAGGTAAAATAGTCGACGTAATTGAGAAGGGATATCTGCTTCATGACAAAGTGATCAGGTACGCCAAGGTTGTTGTTGGCGAATAATCATTAACCGGAAAAGGTCAAATTATCAGGGGGTACCGATGGCAAAAAAAGATTATTACGAAATACTTGATATTAAACAAAATGCCTCGCAGGCAGAGATAAAGTCAGCATACAGGAAAAAGGCATTGCAATACCACCCGGACAAGAATCCGGGCGATCCGACCGCCGAGGAGAAGTTCAAGGAAGCGGCCGAAGCCTATGAAGTTCTGGGCAATGAACAGAAAAGAGCAAGGTACGACCAGTATGGTCATGCCGGTGTCGAGGGTGCAGCAGGTGGCTTTGGCGGTGGCGGCATGACCGTTGAAGATATTTTCAGCCACTTCGGCGATATTTTCGGAGGAGGTTTTGGAGGTTTTGGCGGATTTACCGGTGGCAGGAGAGGCCGCAGGGTAAACAAGGGTTCAAATCTCAGGGTTAAGGTGAAGCTGAGCCTTAAAGATATTGCCAGTGGCGTTGAGAAGAAGATAAAGGTCAATAAATACGTGGCATGTAAAGCCTGCGATGGAACAGGCGCAGATAACGGAACAGCTTTCAGTGATTGTTCAACCTGCCATGGGAGCGGTCAGGTAACAAGAATATCAAACACCTTCCTGGGGCAGATGCAGTCAACCTCCTCCTGCCCTGCATGTAATGGCGACGGAAAGACAATAACCAGCAAGTGCCCCTCATGCTACGGCGAAGGTATTGTAAAGGAAACTGAGGTGGTAAAACTCAATATACCGGCAGGCGTTGCCGAAGGGATGCAGATGTCGGTCAGCGGTAAAGGCAACGCACCCCGCAGGGGAGGTGTTAACGGCGACCTCCTGGTGGTCATAGACGAGGAGAAACACCCCGAACTCACCAGAGATGGAAACGACCTCATATATTACCTCTACCTGAGCTTCCCCGATGCAGCCCTGGGTGTGCCGGTTGAAGTGCCCACCGTCGAAGGCAAAGTCAAGATCAAGGTTGAACCCGGAACACAGCCTGGGAAGATACTCCGGCTGCGAGGCAAAGGGCTTCCCGATATTAATGGTTACGGCAAGGGCGACCTGCTGGTCAATATCAGCGTTTGGGTACCTAAAAAGCTGTCAAAAGACGAGCAGCAGGTAATTGAGAAGCTGAGGGATGCAAACAATTTTACGCCAAATCCGAGCAGGGAGGATAAAAACTTCTTTGAAAGGATGAAAAGTTATTTCGAATAAAAGTTTTATATTTAGCCTCCGTTTGCCTGTTTTGGTTTAAACCTTGCAGTATGACTAATAAAAAGAATAACACCCTGCCAACATAATCTCCCGAGCTTATATGGAATTCTTTTCTGCCAGAGAAGTTACCAAGAGTTTTGTGAATCACCGGGCACTTGACAAGGTCAGCATGTCGGTGCCCGAAAAAAGTATTTACGGACTGCTGGGGCCCAATGGAGCCGGCAAGACAACTCTTATCCGGATAGTTAACCAGATAACCGCCCCTGATGATGGAGAACTCACTCTTAACGGAAGGACCCTTAAGCCTGCCGACACATACCGCATAGGCTACATGCCCGAGGAGAGGGGCCTTTATAAAAAGATGAAGGTTGGAGAACAGGCGCTGTATTTTGCAAGGCTCAAGGGCCTTGATAAAAAGACTGCCACGAAACGCCTTAAACACTGGTTTGAGAAATTCGACATTCAAAGCTGGTGGGGAAAAAAGGTGGAAGAACTTTCCAAAGGGATGCAGCAAAAAGTGCAGTTCATCATCACCATAATCCATGAACCTGAGCTGCTTATTTTTGACGAACCCTTCAGCGGTTTTGACCCGATAAACACCAACCTGCTGAAAAAAGAGATTACCGGTATCCGCGACCGGGGAACAACCATTATCTTTTCTACCCATAATATGGGATCAGTCGAAGAGCTGTGCGACCATATAACACTGATCGACAACTCAAGGTCAATAATAGACGGCCCGGTTCAGGAGATCCGTAACAGTTTTAAACTCGACATTTACAGGGTCGGTTTCGAGGGTGATCCACAAAAGCTTTACGGGTTGCTCAGTCCCGCCTATGAAGTGCTGGAACTCACCGGAGGCCTCACCGGGCATACTGCCAGGATAAAGGTCCACAGAAAGAGTGACGACAATCTGCTGCTCAAGCAGCTGATACCCCACCTGCATATCACATCGTTCACCGAAGAGATCCCATCAATGAACGATATATTTATTGATCAGGTGGAAAAACAAAAGAAAAAAACACCTAACCCTAAAGCCAGTCAGTGATGACCAGCAAGAGTTCAATTGTTATAGCCAGGGAATACCTGACAAGGGTCAGGAAAAAATCATTTATTATAATGACCATAATCGGGCCGCTTCTTTTTGCCGCAGTAATTATCGGCCCGGCCTGGTTTGCCACCCTCGAAGACCGCGAAGTGAGAGTTATCGCAGTAATCGACAGCTCCAGACTGTTCATAGATCAGATACCCGAAACCGATTACCTCAAGTTCGAATACCTGGAGAACGTCACGGTAGACGAAGTACGTGAAAAATTTGACGACACCGACTACTATGCCGTACTTTATATAGCACACATCATAACATCCACCCCCTCGGCCGTCCAATTGATGTCTGACCGCCAGCCAAGCCTGAATATCAGGATGCACATCTCGAATGCCATTGAAAAAGAGCTTGAGCGTCTAAAACTTGCTGCCTACAACATAGATGATCTTGACCGGATCCTGGAATCGGTCAGGACGAATGTCACCATTCGCACAATAATATGGCAGGATGATGGCGGAGAAAAAGAGAGCTTCTCCGAACTGGCCATGATTGTGGGTTACGTGGGAGGATTCCTTATCTACTTTTTCATCTTCCTGTTCGGGGCCCAGGTAATGAGAGGCGTGATAGAAGAAAAAACAAGCCGGGTGGTTGAGATCATAGTCTCATCGGTCAGGCCCTTCCAGCTCATGCTTGGCAAAATCGTGGGAATTGGGATGGTCGGTCTCACCCAGTTCCTGTTATGGGTGGTACTGAGCCTTACACTTGTTGTCATATCGCAGCAGCTCTTTTTCCCCGACCTGGGAACACCTTCATCGGAAACCGTGGTAGCCGAAGATCTCTTCTCATCAAGTACACTTCAGCAGTCCCAGCCCATAGAAAGCGAATCGTCAGCCCGTTTCATGGAGATGTTTGCATCTGTATCTGCAATAAACTTCAGCGTTATGCTGTTCTCTTTCCTTTTCTATTTCCTCGGAGGCTATCTTCTCTACGCGTCACTTTTTGCAGCAATTGGGTCAGCTGTCGACAATGAGACCGATACCCAGCAATTCATGCTCCCCATCACCATACCACTAATCATTGCCATCATAGTGATGATGAACGCCATCATGAACCCTTACGGGCCGATTGCATTCTGGTTCTCGATAATACCGTTTACATCGCCCATTATAATGATGGCCCGCATCCCCTTTGGGGTGCCGGTATGGGAGGTGGCACTTTCAGCCGGCCTCCTTGTCCTTACCTTCATCTTTACCACCTGGCTTGCCGGGAAGATTTACCGGACCGGCATTCTGATGTACGGCAAAAAGGTGAACTATAAGGAACTCTGGAAATGGATCCGCTACCAGGGATGAACACCCCGGTGTACTGAAAACCTGCATCCGGGCAATGTACCCTGAATCGCGTCTGTGTCTGATACCGGATATCGAACCATTAACCTGTTGTTTTGTTTATACATAATTTATAACCCTTTATCTGTTGTCGAATAAAAGATAAACCATATTTTCATGAGATACGCAATACTTGATCTGGGCACCAATACTTTCAACCTGCTTATTATAGAAACAGGCACGGGCAACATAAGGAATATACTTCTCAGCCGGAAAGAACCGGTAAAACTTGGAGAAAACGGGATAACACAGGGCAAGATCAGCGATAAGGCGTTTGAACGCGGACTTGCTGCAATTGAAAAGCACGTGAAATATATTAAGGACTACCGGGCCGACCATATCAACGCCTATGCAACATCGGCCATCAGATCGGCAGGTAACGGACTGGAGTTTGTGAGAGTTGTATACGAAAGATTCAACATCGGGATACAGGTCATACCCGGCGATAAAGAGGCCGAACTCATTTACCACGGGGTGAAGCAGGCTGTTGATATGGGTAATACCAAACACCTGATACTCGACATCGGCGGAGGAAGCAATGAGCTGATCATTGCCGATGGTAAAGAAATATACTGGAAGGAAAGTTTCCCTCTTGGCATGGCCAGGCTTCTTGAACAATTCAGGCCTTCCGACCCGGTTACGGCAACCGAGATACTTGCTTTTGAAGCACATTTCGAACAATCGCTCAGAAGCTTCCTCGACGCTGCAGCCGAACACAAACCCTCGATCCTGATAGGTTCTTCAGGCACATTCGATACCTTCAGGGCGATGCTCGCCGCTATGGGATCAGATGGTAAGGGAGATCCCGGACTCGTCAGGTCTCCGGGGCAGGGTGCCGGAAAACGGCAGTGCCTTGAGAGCAACATCCGGTCATTGCAATATAAACATACCTCAGACGACGAAGAATGTGATCCTCCCTTTTTCAATATTGATATAGAAGAATTCAAACGGCTTCACAAGAGACTGCTGGAATCAGACGCCCCTGGTAGGCTCCGGATGGAAGGGATGGATCCGATGAGGGTTGAGATGATTGTAATTGCCGCTATTTTTGTTAATTTTATCGTCCGCCGCCTTGATATACGGACCATGATACAATCCGGCTATTCACTCAAGGAGGGAGCTGTATCGGAAATTATCGACCATCAAATCCTGTCGGCGTAACATCAGAACCCGGTCCGCCCGGTGCATCCTTAACATCTGTATATGGCTGATATTCTTGTTATTGACGACGAAAAAAGCATCAGGAACTCTCTCAAGGAAGTGCTTGAGTATGAAAAGCACAAGATAGACCTGTCGGCCGACGGCGAAGAGGGTTTGGAACTTTTTAAAAAAAATGAATACGACGTAGTCCTTCTCGACATAAAAATGCCCGGTATTGATGGTATGGAGGTGCTCGACAAAATCATGGAAGAGGGCACCGATGTGCCGGTAATTATGATCTCGGGGCACGGGAACATCGACACTGCGGTAGAAGCAATCAAAAAGGGTGCTTACGACTTTATTGAAAAACCACTCGACCTTAACAGGCTGCTTATAACTATAAGGAATGCGCTTGATAAATCCGACCTCATAACCGAAACCAGGACGCTGAAAAGGAAAGTGAGCAAAACCTTCGAAATGGTAGGGGAATCGCCTGCAATGAAAAAGGTAAAATCAATGATAGAGCGTGTTGCCCCCACCGATGCAAGGGTATTGATCACAGGCAAGAACGGAACCGGCAAGGAGCTGGTTGCCAGGTGGCTGCACGAAAAGAGCCGCCGGTCAGCACAACCCTTTGTTGAGGTCAACTGCGCGGCCATTCCCTCCGAACTGATAGAAAGCGAACTGTTCGGACATGAAAAAGGCGCCTTTACCTCAGCCCACAAGGAGAGGAAGGGCAAGTTCGAGCAGGCGAACAAGGGTACGATATTCCTCGACGAGATAGGCGACATGAGCCTCCCGGCGCAGGCCAAGGTTCTGAGGGTACTGCAGGAGAACCGTCTATCGCCGGTGGGAAGCGACAAGGATATCAAAGTAGATGTCAGGGTCATAGCAGCCACCAACAAAAACATGAAAGAGGAAATCGCGGCAAACCGGTTCAGGGAAGACCTTTATCACCGCCTGAGTGTGATACTTATAAATGTCCCTCCCCTCAATGAGCGTATCGAAGACATTCCGCTGCTGGCAGAATATTTCAACGAACAGATATGTGATGAATACGGCATGCCGAAAAAAACAATAACAGAAGATGCAATCAGTGAGCTGCAGAAGATATCATGGACCGGCAACATAAGGGAGTTCAGGAATGTACTTGAGAGGCTGATAATTCTGTGCGACAAAAAGATAACTGCAGATGACGTGGTAGCCTATTCCCAGCCCATTTCCAGGTAGTGCCAAAAGAGGCCGGGCAGGTCAACCCAAAACAAACCCCAATGAGAACCGAAAAGGATTTTCTCGGCGAAATAGAATTGCCCCCGGATGCCCTTTATGGGATCCACTCTGCCAGGGCAGCTGATAACTTCCCCTGCAAAACACCATTTAATCAAGAGTGGTACCGTGCAATGGGACTCACAAAACTGGCCTGCTACCGCACATGCAGGTCATTTATCAAAGCCGCTACCGGCAAATATGGAAAAATGCCTGAGAACGTTGCCTGGATAAGCGAAGACATCCTTGACAAGCTGGATGCAGCCGCCACCGGGGTCGCTGCAGGCAATCATTTTGACCATTTTATAGTACCCGCCATACAGGGTGGTGCAGGCACAAGCATAAACATGAATATCAACGAGATAATTGCAAACACAGCACTCGTGAAGATGGGTTCCCTTCCGGGGAATTACACGCTGATAGACCCCATCGAACATGCCAACATATACCAGAGCACCAATGATGTCGTACCCACCGCACTCAGGGTTGCAGCAATGAAGCTCCTCCTGGAGCTTGAAGAGGCTATAAACAGGCTCCGGACATCAGTTGAGAAAGCAGAAAGCCGGTACCGGCAAAGCATCCGTATTGCCTATACCCAGATGCAGGAGGCTGTACCCTCATCATGGGGCATGCTGCTGGGGGCATACAACGAAGCTTTGTCGAGGGACTGGTGGAGGGTATCGAAATGCATCGAGAGGATCAAAACCGTCAATCTGGGGGGCAGTGCAGCTGGAACCGGAATTGCCGTACCCAGGTACTTCATCATGGAGGTGGTGCCCGAACTGCAGAGGCTTACAGGACTTCCCGTTGCCAGAAGCGAGAACATGCCCGATTCAACATCCAACCACGACAGCCTTGTCGAAGTACACGCGATAATCAAGGCCTGCGCAGTAAATTTTGAAAAGATGGTTTCTGACCTGCGCCTTCTTGCATCAGACCTGGCCGGGCACGGCGAGGTTTCCATCCCTCGTCTGCAGGCCGGGAGTTCGATCATGCCCGGCAAGGTGAACCCGGTCATCCCCGAATTTGTAATCAGCGCCGCCCGGAAGGTATATGCCAATGACCAGCTTATCACCTCCCTTGCAGCCTCAGGTTGTCTTGACCTGAATGCCTATATTCCTGTTACGGGGCACACTCTTCTGGAAAGCCTGGAACTGCTGATCGCCTCGGCAGAAACAATGTCAGGAAAACTCTTTAAAGAGCTGGCAATAGACGGGCGGGCATCAGAAGCCAGGCTTCTCGGCAGCCCCTCTGTAACGACCGCACTTGTTCCTTTTATAGGTTACAACAGCGCCGGACGGCTTGCAGCCCTCATGAAGGAAAAGGATCTCGATATCTATGCAGCAAACGATGAGCTCCGGCTGATGGACCACGAACGGCTTGCCAATATCCTGAAACCCTCAAATCTCCTCAAAATGGGGTTCTCGCTCGACGACCTCCCTGCCTGATCACGCCTGTGGCATTTACCGGCTGTTTTCAGCAGCAGCCGGCAGCAGTACCGGCTGCTCCCCTGCCCGGCTGATATTCACATCGCTCATGCTGCCGGGAAGTCTTAGTTTTTTTCTTTAGTTTTGGAAAATGCAAAGAATATTCCGGATCCTTCTCTACCTGTCACTGATCTTTTTTGCCTGGTACCTTTACCGTGCCGATTATATTGTTTTCAGGGGACTTTCTCCTGACCCCCTGCTGCTTGCCCTCTCATTGCTATTGCTCTTTACAGGTTTTGCAACGGGAGGCATAAGCTGGGCGGCCGCCATGCGACATGAGGGTAACCGGCATGGCACAGTTAAGGCCTTCATATCTCATGGATTGTACATATTCTCAAAATATATCCCCGGCAAATTATGGGTGGTGCTTGGCCGCGCATCTTATATCAGTACGGATAAAACGAATATGAAACAATTATCGCTTGCATCTCTTCAGGAGCAGATGCTCTTCGTGTGGTGGGGATTGCTTCTCAGCCTTCCACCTACCTTCCTGCTACTTGAAAGGCCGTGGATAGGGGCAATAATTGTTGGGGGACTTCTCCTGATGTCATTTCTGCTTTTCTCAGGGTGGTTCCACAGAAACTTCAGGTGGGTTGTGGAAAAGGTTATGAAAAAAGAGTTCGCTTTCAGGCCGATGAAAAGATCCTTTTTCCTTAAGGTAAGCATCCCTGTCCTGCTTTTCTGGCTGATGTGGTCGGCAGGGTTCTGGCTTCTTCTGGTTTCTGTCTACGGCAACAGCACCCCGCTTATGGCACTTGTATGGCCGGCAGCCATGACTTACGGCTTTGTGGTGGTATTCCTGCCGGCCGGAGTGGGTGTGAGGGAGGGTATCCTTGTCTCTTTCCTGGTTGCCGGAGGCATGGAATCAAGAGATGCGGTTACCTTCTCAGTAATCTCCCGTTTCTGGTTCGTAGCGGGCGAAATGTTCCTTTTCCTTCTTGCAGCATCCCTTAAGGTGCTTACCACAAACCGTTCCGGTCAGAGTTGAATGGTAAGCACATTATCCTCCCGGGCAACTGTATATCTTTTTACAGCAGTTGATGCAGGTCCTTCCACGACGGAGCCGTCTGCAGCAAATACCGACCCGTGGCACGGACAGGGGAAATTGCCGTTTGAATGATTGTAGGTTATCTGACAGCCGTTATGCGTACATACGGCTGACAAGGCAACAAACTCGTCATCTCCGGTATTTGCAATGATGATATTATTAATTACAACTGCATTCCCGGCCGAATTCAGAAGTGTATAATCCTGGGAATCCAGATCGATAACAATTTTATTACCGTTACCGTTACCATCAGGAGGATCAATATCATTATCATCATCCTTGCTGCACGAGATAACAGTAATGGGAATAACAACAGCAGCTCCTGCCTGCATTGTCCTTAATAAAAACTCTCTTCTTTCCATGATTTGCATTCTAAGTTAAACGTACCTTAAAGACTTTACGAAAAAATCATAAATAAAATACCCGTGTAATCGTGAACCCGAAAAAAATATCGCCGTTCTGCCACTGCCCGGTGGTATTTACAAGCCAGGCTTTGTCGGATATCCCCTGTGTATTGGACAAAAAGAGCTGAAACACATGGCCACCGGTCTCAATATCAAAACCTGCCGAAACCGGGTTTACACGGTTAACGCCATCATCAATTATTGATGGAATATATTCAAGGTTAAGGTGGGTCATGGGTGTGAGCCTTATACGTACAGCAGTTCCAAGTGAAATATGGTTGACCGGTGCATTTGTTTCCGGTAAATAGCTGCTTCTTAACCACATTGGGCTTACCTGCAGCGAAAAACGGTCAGAGAATTTTCTGGCAAGCATAAGATTGTGTATATAGCTCATCCTGTCACCAAGGTTATCGTGCTCCTCGGGATAGACGTAACGTATTGTAGAAATTGAAGCTGATAAATAGTAACTGAGGCTGAATGGGTATCCGGAGTCCCCATCCTGGGTGATCATTCTGGCTTTCAGGTAGCTGTCCCATGTTTTCTGGTAGGTGCTCCGTCCGGCCCCGGCAGCCAGCCATGAATTGATCCCGTAATCAAGACCAAGCCTGATAGTTGCAATATCAAGCCCGAACATATTATAGAAGCCCGAGCGGAAGTTCCCGAAACGGTGCCCAACGGTAAAAACAAGTTCGCCGGGATAGGGATTCTCGACCGACTGCATATTTACAACGCGGGTGCTCCTGAATGTCTTTGGCGGCAGGCTGGTGGTATCATCCCACCCCCCAAGCTGGTCAAACATGTCGTCAGTGATCTGGGCAGCAAGCATTGTGCTTGCAAAAAACAGGGTTAGAGCGGCAATAGTTCTCATCTCTTTTTTCAATTTACGGGAGCGAGCCTGAAATCAACCGTAACCTCAACGACTTCGGCTATGTTGCGGACCAGCATCCTGGGTATCCTTATATTATAATCCTCAAGCCTTACCGGGAATACTGCATGGCATACATAATGCGGACCAGACCTTCGAAGAGATCCGGTAACGGCAATTTCCTTCGTAACATCGCGAATTGTCATGGTACCGTTTACGGTAACTTCATCTGGAATGTCCTGGCCGGAAAATCCTTCAAAACCCTCTATGTATCCTTCAAAACGGGATTCGGCAAATATGTGGGACTCCATGTAGTTTTCATTGAAATGCTTCTGCATGAGCGATTTCCTGAACCGGAAGTCCTCTATCCTCATCCTTACTGCTATTTCGCCGGATGAGTTATCGAAAAGTACCTGCACCCTGTTGTTAACGGCCTCAATATCCTCAAGAGGCGCCGAAGAATAAAAAGAAGCAGTCCCTTCCCTCGTAAAATGGGTGATTTGAGCAGCATTTGGGACAATGATGCCGAAAAGGAGGGTTGTTATAACAATAATGGTTTTCATTCCTGTTTTGGAGAATAAACAAAAAAGAACCCGGTTTGTTCAGACGGCGCGTTGAAAAACAGCATGATATATATTGTATAAGGACTCATGCCTGCGGGTCAGGCAGCATGAAGTTGGAAATCTCGCCGGTAACCTCATATTGATATTCAGGATACTCGAACAGCGGCATCCTGGGTTCTGTCTCTCCAACAGAATATCCCCAGATGCTCATGTACTCATCCGGATCCTCACCCATCTCCTCCAGCTGTTTAAGATATTCTCCCAGCGGTTTACTTTCTATAATGATCATCTTGCCCAGCTTGTTTATGATAGGGCTGTGCCAGCGGTTGTGGTCATGGTCGAACTCAAGTATCCTCCGCCCCCAGCGCGTTATGCCAATAGTCCGGAAGGTCATGCTCTTGCCTACAGCGGGAAGGTTTATTACGTTCCTGTCAGTTGCCAGGAACGGAATGTTGGCCCTATCCCTCAAACCGGCAAGGTTTTCAATCATCTGCGCAGGCCGGGCAGTAAGTTTCCTTATCTCTCCAGAGAGCTCTTCCGGCAAAATACCTATATATTTCTCCTCTGTCTGTTCCTGCACGGCACGTGCATTTGTTGCATAATTAAAGGTGTTTTCAAGGAAGCCCTTAACCGAAAATGTGTAATAGGTTATAACACCAATATCGTTCAGAACCTTTCTGAGCATGGCGGTATGCCCCCTTCGCGAGGCTGCAGATGTAAACACCAGCTGATTGGTTACCGTCCAGCCGGCAGATATGAGCCTCTTTACTGCAATCCGTGCCTCCGGGGTTACCTCCATGGGGCTTTCAAAATGGGTCTGTATCACAAACTGCTTGAGTCCCGCTGCTGCAGCTTTCTCCCTGAACCTGGCCAGTATCCCCTGTAGTTGGGGGGTAACCCGCTGGGGAAGATAAGCGAGCAGGCGTGTACCAAGCCTGATCCTTACCATCTCTGCATACTTTTCCCCTTCCGGCCTCTTCTCGTTTGCCTCACGCTTTCTAACGGCCATCTCATATGCTTCATCAAGTATCTTCTCAAGAGACTTGTCGCGGCTCATTAGCGCATCGCCACCTGTAATAAGGATATCCCGCAGCTGGGTGTCATTCTCATAATAGTCAAGAAGGCGCCTTAGCTTCTCATCCCAGGTCTCTTTGGGCCTCAGCTTGTCGAGGTTGAAATTCAGGTTGCCACGCTGGAAATCATACATTCTCTGGCAGGAAACACACAATCCCCCGCATGCCCTGCCCATTGTATCGGGTATCATAATGGCAACTTCGGGATACCGCCGGTGAACATTGTGACTCGACGGAAGCAGCCAACCGGCTGCATTGGGCTTCCCTGGCTCTACCTTGTCCTCCTTCTCCCAGGCCTCAATATTGCCGAACTGGTCAATCAGGGGTTTTGAGTATATAACATAATGCCTTATGGCAAGATCGGCGCCTGCAGCAAATCCGGGTGTCCTGGTACTTAGCAGCGAAATGTAGTATGGATTTACAAAAAACGGTATCCCCTTTTTCTCAGCCCTCTCAAGCAGTTTCTGGGTATCAAGGTCAAGTGAATAGTCCAGTAACTCGTTGAGAAGACTGGGAGAACGCACAGCAAACCTTAAATGAAACATATGATCACCCCACCATTCTCTTACTTTTGCAACCTTTTCCTCATAACTCATCCCCTCCTCGAAGGTAAACCTGCTTTCTCCGGGTTCGCAACTTTCAATTTTCTCGGCCAGTATCTTGATGATCCTCTCCTTGTTCTCCTCTCGTTCACTTATGATATCAGCTTCAAGGCCATGCCTCCAGCGTTTCATCCACTTCTCCACCCTCTCCCTGTCCGGCATGGTTCGCGGGAGCTGACCTGTAAGCTGCCTGAAAAGATATATCATATCTTCAAAAAACAGGGGCTTTGCTCCCCCGGTACCGTTGCGTGCACCCAACCACAAGAGGTTAAACGGATCGGTAACCGCTTTTTTCCCACCCCTGTAAGGATTTGAGAATTCCCGGCCGGCGTTGTCAAGATAGTCAAGTATACGAATTGCTGCAAAATCCTGCCAGCGAAGGCTGCCTAATGCTTCAGTCCCTGCATTTTCCCTGCGGTAATATGCCCGGGCCGCGGCATTGCCGGAAATAACCTCCTCGGCCCAGGCTCTTACCATCTTTTTTGCTTCCTGCTCACTCCCTGCATCAGCAAAGATCTTTCCAAGCCTGGGATTCTCCCTGAACAGCCTGCGAAGAAGCATTGCCGATTTTGCTGATAACGCTATTTTATGAGGATAATACGGCATAGATTAATCTATTTATGGTATATCAATACTGTAAAGATAAAAAAAAGCAGGTTTTCTGGGTAGTTTAATGCAGATGCAGTGGTTTCAATATCCTTAAAAAACTATAATTTAGCAATATCTAAACCGGTTGACATATGCAGAAAGGAAAAGACACCACACCCCATATAGGCATCTACGGCAGGCGGAACAACGGTAAAAGCACGCTCATCAACACCCTTGCGGGACAGGAGATAGCGATCGTGAGCGAAGTGGCGGGCACTACAACCGATCCTGTTAAGAAGAGCTTCGAAATAACAGGCTTCGGCCCCGTTGTGCTTATCGATACAGCAGGTTCTGACGATACCGGTACACTGGGGGAAAAACGTACGGCCAGGACACTGCAAACTCTTAAAACAGTAGATCTGGCCATCCTTGTTATAACTGAGAACAGCTTTGGAGAACCGGAAAAAATGCTTGTAAGCGAGTTCAGGAAGCTCGACCTGCCATATATCATAGTACACAACAAATCCGACCTGGAAAAGTTGTCAGATACAACCAGGGTGCTGATCGAAAAATTTGCAGGCACCGGCGTTATTGAATTCAGCAGCACATCCGGCTATTATCCCGAAGAAATAATCTCGGCAATAAGATCGGCAATTCCCGAATCGGCCCGGATAAGCAGGGGGCTGATAGGCGACCTTCTCAGTTATGGCGACATTGTCCTCCTTATCACTCCCATTGATGTCCAGGCTCCGGCAGGAAGGCTTATCCTGCCACAGGTGCAGTCGATTCGCGACATACTCGACAACGATTGTGTGGCTGTTGTTTTGAAGGAGAAAGAGGTAGACGCGTTCCTCAGGAAAACCGGCATAAAACCAGGCCTGGCAATAACCGACAGCCAGATATTTGTAAAGGCCGATGCCTCAGTTCCCCCTGAAGTGCCCCTTACCAGTTTCAGCATAGTACTTGCCAGGCACAAGGGCGATTTCGAGCTATACCTTAACGGCACCCCGAAAATCTCAGAACTAAGCGACGGCGACCGCATACTCATACTGGAATCATGCACCCATCATGTATCGTGCGACGATATCGGACGTGTCAAGATACCAAGGTGGATAAGCAACTTCACCGGCAAAAAGCTTGAGTTTGATGTTGTCGGCGGACTTGCGGAATGGCCAAGGCCCGTGACCGATTATGCCCTGGTCATACAGTGCGGAGGTTGTGTGATTACACGCAGGCAACTGATCAACAGGATCAGGCAGGCAGCCGACGCGGGAGTGCCGGTAACAAATTATGGCATGGCGATTGCCTGGGTGCAGGGCATCTATAAGCGGGCCGTCGCTCCTTTTACCCGCAGCAGTGCCGGCGATACAGACTATCTATAACCCCCCGTAAACACCGGTGGGGAAACACTTGCGTGCTTCCCCACCGAACCAAATTAACCCATCTGTAAACCTAAAACTTAACCTAATTATGAAAACTACCAAAACCTGAATCCTGCGTTGATGCCTGCCCAAACCCAGGTATCAGCATGCCTGCTGCTATATTCAAGGATATGATATGGTGCGATTTTCCCTCCGTTGTTATCTTCGTTGCCCTTCCTTATGACCTGGACATTTAATACCGGACCCGCAAAAAACTGCCATCTGTCATCCAGGTCAGTTGCAAAGGTCACCCGTAACTGGTTGAGTGTATTTATCCGCTCAAATCTCCACCACCTGTCCTCCATCATATGATGCGAAAGCAACTCAACATTCAGATAACGGTCATCATGAAGATTGAACTCCGAACCAAATCCGTATCCATAAGAAATAACAGTATTATTACCGGAAAATTGAGTGCCTACTGTTAAAAAATTATAAAACCGACTTATACCTGTCTTGAATCCGATACCGGTATTCATGGCATCACCTCCCCAAACTTCCATCTTCCTGTATCCATCCCTTACAATACTTACAAGTCCGATAGGCACCCCGTCGACCGAATCGGCAATATTTACGGCCCCTATCTGCACACCCTTTACTTTCCCGGCTATATTTAAAAAGCCTGATGCCTGCACCCCCTCAACGTTGCCGGCAATGTTTATAAACCCGGAACCTTGTATCCCGTCAATTTCGCCGGCCAAACCTGCAAACCCGGCTAACTGGATTCCCGACATCCTGCCCCCGGTGATGCTGCCGAAACCTGAGGCCTGGATACCCTCGAAGCTTCCTGAAACAATACTGGCAAAACCGCTACCCTGGGCACCCTTAACATTCCCGCTTATTACATTCCCAAAACCGGCTCCCTGAAGCACCCTTGAATCGCCATTCACAATATTTATGAACCCGCTGCCCTGAACTCCTTTTACACCCGAGCCACTAACATTAAAGAAACCCGAGAACTGGACACCCTCTGTCACGCCCCCTGAAATATTACCGAATCCTGAAGCCTGCAGCCCTGTCATCGAATACCTGTTGATATTCAGAAAGCCCCCGAGTTCAACACCGTCAACCCCTCCTGTAACACCGGCAAAAACATTAAGCGACATTCTGTATAGATATTTATGGGAATGGACACCCTCAGTCCCGACCATAGGGAATACACTTAATTGAAATGGCTTTGTCTCAGGTGTACCCGGCTCCTCGATTTCACCTTGTGATACCTGCTTCTCTGTCATTCCCGTATATATTGCAGCAGCGGGTCCGGCAGAGACCGGCATCAGGCATGCGAGATGCAATACCATACCAACGAAAAGGGCCCTGCGTACAACATGTCTGTTAATGGATACTGCAGCAGGTTTCATAAAACCCGGAATGTAATTACAGGGGAATAATGTTATCATATCATTAATAGTTTTTAAGCAATTGCGGTCAATTATTATGCCATATACTCTATTCCTTTGTTTTTATGATGGTTTACCTTAAGTAATGATGCAGAAAAATGTAGTGCCGGTGTCCGCAAACGGACAACAGCCGTACAGCGGCAACAATCGAAATCAGACAGACAGCACAGTGCAGTTTTTTAACGTTGAGGTGTTAAAACCTGAAATATATAAAAGGCTGTATCTCTGCCGTCCTTACCTGGTAAATAACAAACACCGCCAGCGCCACGACAGCCACCTTAATCACGGGATGGGAGCGGATGAAAGTACCCCTGATATTCTCCTTAACGGCTGCCGGCAACCAGTGCAGGGTCATCGCTGCAGCAATAAGCATAAAAACATTAAGATGAGCCTGTACCACTTCAAATACAAGTCCGCCACCAAAATCATAAAACATTTGCGAAAGCATATTGACGGCGGCCTCCATATTTTCTGCCCTGAAAAAGATCCATGCAAACGATACAAACTGAAAAGTAAAAAAAACCGACAGAAACCTGCCCCACAGGGTCATTCTACGCTTATTCCTCCTGCCAGGGAGGATCTCCTGCCACATTTTGTGCAGGGCCAAAGCTACACCATGCACCCCGCCCCACAAAATGAACCTCAGATCGGCGCCGTGCCACAGGCCTCCAAGCAGCATGGTGACTACCAGGTTTGCATACCTCCTGAGCACTCCTTTCCGGTTACCTCCAAGAGGTATATAGAGATAGTCGCGCAACCAGGTGGAGAGGGAAATATGCCACCGCCTCCAGAAATCAGTCACACTGACAGCCTTATAGGGAGAGTTAAAGTTGATCGGCAACCTGAAACCCAGAAGCATAGCCACTCCGATCGCAATATCGGTATACCCTGAAAAGTCACAATAAATCTGCACAGAATACCCGTAAACAGCAATCATGTTTTCAAAGCCGGTATAAGAAAGCGGGTTGTCGAATACCCTGTCGACAAAATTCACAGATATATAGTCGGATATCACCATCTTCTTTATCAGCCCGCCAATTATCAGGAAAATGGCATGCCCCATTTCCTGCACCGTCAGCCTGAAAGAGGCATAGAGTTGCGGCATGAACTCTGCAGCACGTACGATAGGGCCTGCTACCAGCTGAGGGAAAAAAGAGACATAAAAACCGAAATCAATAATATTGCCTACCGGCTTAAGCTTGCCCCTGTACACATCAACAGTATAGCTTATGGTCTGGAAAGTGAAAAATGAAATCCCCACCGGCAGCACTATAACCGAAATATCGGCATCTGCACCCGTCAGGGCATTATGAAGCAGGGCCGGGAAATTGACTACCTCAAAGTCGGTTCCTGCAGCGCTGTTTATCAATTCTGTAATAAAATATGCGTATTTGAAATATGCCAGCAATCCTATATTTATGATCACGCTCCCTGCCAGCCACAACATCTTCCCTTTCCGGCTGCCTGCCCTGTATATTAGATGCCCAAGCGTGTAATCGGCAATAGTCGAAAAAATAAGCAACGAAAAAAAGTAACCCCCTGTTTTGTAGTAGAAAAAGAGGCTCATTACGAACAGGTAGGCATTACGCAGGTTGTTCCTTTTGTAAATCAGGCTGTACCCGGCCAGCAGGACGAAAAAAAACCCCCAGAAATAGAAGCGTGTAAAAAGCATGGGGGTTTCATCCGAATATGCTAAAATACCTGACAGCAGGTCCATTGGCAAAATGGTTATTACCTAAAAATACAAAATTTTCGAATATCCTTCTGGAGTCCGTTCTGCCAGCAGGTGCCGTTCACCGTCCGGGATTCCCGGCCCATTCTTCATAGCGCTGCATAATAGCATAATACAACATGTCGCCTATAAGTGCCGATCCCCTGAATGTAAAATGCACATAATCGTGCTGCCCCAGTGGCGGGTCTGCCGCGACCCAGGAAGGCATGGAATTCCTTCCTCCCATTGCTTCATAAAGATCCCAGAAAGCGGCACCTGACCTGAAAGCGGCGTTGCGCTGGGCATCTCTTATCAATTCAATATTAGGATATGACTCATAATGACCTCCTGCTGTCCGGCGCGACATGTCAGACACTCCGGCTACAATAAACGATGCACCGGGAGCCACTGACTTCAAAAAGCCAAGTTGCCTTACAAGTGCATCCTCATACCATGAATAGTCGTCAGCTATATCGGGCACAACATTAACTCCAAACTGCAATATAACAAGCCTGACATTCAGAATATCCATCATCCTCTTCATCAGGGCCGGGTCTGCAGCAGTAAATTCAAGCCCGCTGCTCCCCCTCATTGGAACATTATCAACGGCCACTCCGTTTTCGGCGTCAATTGACACTGCAAAAACAGGAACGCCGCCATTACCGGTTATCCTTACCGTAAACTCCGTTGCATCCCGTGGAAGATCCCATGTTACAGAGCTCAGCGAATCGCCCGGCAAAACCGGTTCAGTATCCTTTCTTTCACCTCCTGCCAGAAATTCCATGACAAAAGTATCCTGGCTGAAACCTGTAAAGACCGTCAACCTGTTCATTATCCGCGAAAGGGCGGGTCCGGTCCCGGTACGTCTGAGGGTAAACGATGCAGGAGCAAAATCTGCACCTGCCGGTTCAGCAAGGCAATACGACATCAGCAACCCGTACCGGTTATGATCACTGCGTTCCCCACCCCGTCCCCGGGGTGTATACCTGGTCCAGTTGCCACGTGTAATAACCTGTACCGATGCACTGTGAGGGGCAGGAGATATAACCGGGAACATGCCTGTTCCGCTTCCACCGAACTTTGACTGTATGTTCTGCCTCAAAGCCGATGTTATCCGGTTGTTTTCTATCTGCGAGTCTCCGTAATGTATTATTCTTGGAACATCACCACCGGTGCCGGACCGGACAAGGCTGCTGAAAAAGCCGTCAAGCACTCCGTCTTCACCCGGCGGCATCTCCAGTGGAAAAAGCACAGACCTGATACTCCCTGCACCGGCAACAGGTGTAAGCAAAGTATCAGATTCATCGTCAGCAAGTTGTTCAACAAGCCTGTCCGGCTGTAAATGAGGGCTGGTATCTGTCACCAGCCTCTGCTCTTGCCCGTTTATGCCCTCTCCCTCTTCATACCTGTAAGCATCATGTCTGTCAACTATCCCGGTATCGGGAAGGAACAAACCCTCATCATTGTTAAGTGCCTCAAGAAGATGGGATATGTCTGCATATTGAGTATCTTCCGGTGTCAGTATTTCCCGGGGGCCCGGAAAGCGAAGCCTTATATCTTCACTAATTCTTATACCGTCAGGGGGGAAAAGCCATGATACTGCCGCAAGCACCAAAAAGACAGCAACAAGAAACAATAAAACTGCAAATGGACCGACCTGTTTGTTCATCCGTGCCATCTAAATAAAACAGGCTGTTTTAATTATTATCTGTTGGTTACGTTTTTCAGACAAGAGCTTAATCTCCGTTGTAAACCCAAAAGTTTGCCGACCACCGGTTAATTCACACTCCGAAATTTGTTCATTCAGCACTATTCCTCCAATCTGTCTCCCACTTTATTTTGTCAGCCACAGGCTTATGAAGTTCTCATACATATGGCCTGGTATCAGCCGGGACAGATCAGGATGGCCTGGCAACCCTGACGCTCGCGCCTAAAAAAAAATGCAGCACCGGGCCTCAACCCATGGTTACTATCCGGCGGGCTTGATCCTTAACTGCTGGCCGGGATAGATGCGGTTTGCATTGCTGATCCCGTTAAGCTGTAAAATATCCCGCTCGTTAACTCCCGGGAACCGGCGTGCAATCGCCCATAAGGTATCGCCCCGGCGTACGGTGTAATAAAGGAATTCACCGGATTCATCCGACACAACAGCTACCTGGGGCTGATTTGCTGAGGGGGTCCTGCCCACCCTTGCCTGCTTTTCGGCAAAGCTAAGAGTATTCACCTCATTATAATAATCGGTGTGGTCAGTCGGCACGTACACAGTCAGCCGTTGCCCCACTCGTATCAAACTTCCGCTTATGTTGTTCCAGTGCCGGATGTCGGCCGCTCTCACATTGAACCATTCGGCAATAAAACCAAGGTTATCGCCGCTTTTTACAGTGTAAATTACCTGTGAACGGCCTGCAGGCGGCTCCGGAGCAAGTCCGCTCCGGCCGGGAACAACCACGAGGTTTTCCCGGCTCAGGAAGTCATCTGAACGGTAAGCATAAATACTATCGGCAAGGTCAATAAACCTGGTTGTTTGTTCAGCAGGCAATCTCAATGCCATACGGCCCTCACCTGCCGGTATGATATCACGCCGGTACTGGGGGTTGATGTCCCTCAGCAAGTCGGCAGGGAGGCCGAGAACTTCAGAAACCTGCATCAGATGAAGGTCTCTGTTCACCATTACGGTATCGGTAAACAAGGGAAGCTCCAGTGCGGCCGGCACCAGGTTATGTTCTTCGTAATAGTTCATTGCATATGCTGCGGCAATAAAAGCAGGAACGTAGCCTCTTGTTTCCCTTGGCAGGAAATAATATATCCTCCAGTAATCCCTTGATCCTCCTGCTCTCCGTATAGCCCTGTTCACGTTTCCCGGACCACAGTTATAGGCGGCCAGGGCCAGTGTCCAGTCATTGTATATTTCAAACAGATCTTTTAAATATCTTGCTGCGGCGTGCGTTGACCTGTAGGGATCGCGCCGTTCATCAACCAGAGAATTCATGGTCAGATTATACATTCTCGCCGTTCCGAACATGAACTGCCAGATCCCGGTAGCACCAACACGTGATACAGCACGTGGATTCAAAGCAGATTCAACAACCGGTAGGTACCTTAACTCAAGCGGAAGGTCGTAAAAATCGAGTATCTCTTCAAAAAGAGGGAAATAGTATTCGGTAAGTGCCAGCATCACCTGCATCTGCTCTCTCCGGTTTACGGTATAGACATTGATATAATTCCTGACCACGCTGTTAAAGGAGAGGTCAATGACCGAGGGTATATTTGCCAGCCGTTCAATATATACCGAATCGGGAAAGGAAGGCACCTCAGCGTCTGTGATGTCTGCCGGCATATCAGGGCGGTTTCGCCTGGGTGCATTTCTAACATACCATAAATACAGAAGGCTGTCAAGATTACTTTCAAAGATCAGTTCCACGGGATCGGTAATATCGGGTATGGATTCTCTGGTATCCATAATAATGCCTTCAGGCAGGGTATCAGACTCATAATGTGAAGTGTCGTGCAAAAGGACCGTATCTCTTTCCATTGCTCCTGAAAGTGTTCCGGAGCAGATAAATACAAGCATTGTA
>SLRB01000005.1 GCA_007131165.1 Bacteroidales bacterium
CACCCGGGATGATCTCCGGTTTTGATCGGTGAGGCACCCCTAAACAGGTCCGCCAACCACATGCTCCAGCTGCACGCCAGAAAGCCCGGCCCAGGCCCTTGCTGTGTGAAGGTGCCTGCCGCAGGTAAGTATCTTGTGGTGGGCGCGAATATCGCTGACATCCCTCACATCGTCCATCTCCATGACAAATGAGGTACGGCACCCTCGCACCCCGCCGCCAGGCTGGGTTTCTACATTATGAAGGATGGTGCCTGTTGCTATCATAAGCGATCCGGGTGAAAGGAAACGCCACAGTGTTGCCGGCTGGCCGTCTTTGAAGAGGACCTGCGGAACGGCTCCGAAACCGGCTTCATGATGGCTACTCACCTGTACAATTTACAAAAAAAGGCGGGTCAATTCAAAATCAATTATTGAGGGCGGCCACTAACCGGCCGGGCTTTCATATTTTTTAACTACAGGAACTTGACTTTCTGCTGTTTTTTTATTAATATTTGCATGAAAATTGCTTATAATGTCAGTCTTATACGAATAAAACAAAAAACGAACAAGTATTTGTGGCTAACTAAAAACCTGACTATATGAAGAAAACTCTACTCTTTTTTATCATGGTCTTTATGGCTTTTTCGGTATCAGGGCAGCAACCGGGCCTGCACCACCGGATGAGAGATCTTCAAAAAGCCCAGCCTGAGGAGCTTCATAAAAAACTTTCCGAAATACGGGAAACCTTAAAAAGGCTGCATCTTACACCCGCCGAACGGCATTTACTGAAATCACAAAAGGGAATCAAGTACGAGCTTGACAGTATTGTTTTCACTACCCTTGATGGAAACACATTGGATTTTGTTGATGAGATGAAATCCGAATTTGAATACGACGGCGAAGGCAGAATGACCGTGGAGCGTGAATATCAATGGGACGATACATTTGATGAGTGGGTACCATTCCTGAAGAACATGCTGACATGGGACAATGACGGCAATATTACGGAATTCATCAATTTTGCCTGGGGAGGGCCTGATGAAGGATGGTACGAGGAGGACAAAGAAGTCTACACCTACGACAACGACGGTAACCTGACGGAAGTAATCTATTACCTGCGGGACTACGATGATGAGGCATGGGTGGCTGAAGAAAAATTCCTGCTTACTTATGACGGCGACGGCAACCTGCTGCAGGAGATTTTTTATTACGCAGAGTTTGGCACCGACCCTGTCGAATGGACTGAGGAGCAGAAATGGGAATACGAGTATGAAAACGGCCAGCTTGTAAGTGTAACGGAGTATTTTTTCATGGACGGGGATTGGGAGCCTTACTGGATGATCGGGTATTTTTATGATGACGACGGGGTTCTTGATTACATGACCCAGGCTGAATATAATGAAGATATTGACGACTTTGAGGTTGACACGTATATAGATTATGAGTACAACCCTGATGGCGAGGTCTCTGGATTGTACTATTTCCATTACGACCCGGATACAGAAGAAAAGGAGCCGACAATGAAATGGGAATACGAGTATGATGGCAACCTCAACATAGTAATGGAAGCCACCTACATGTATAATGACGGTATCGGAGACTGGGAAAAGTCGACCAAAAACGAGTATATTTTTGACACAGATGTTTCCGTGGAGGAAACAGCAGTGCCTTACTACCTTGTCTACTGGCTTGATGTAAAAAACATGCTGCTTGAAATGAAATATTTCAGGGCCGATATAGACGATGAATGGTACCTGAGAGATCATGCGTTTTTCTATTACTCCGATTATGACCCGGATGACGACCCCGACCCAGATCCCGACCCAGATCCCGATCCCGAGGAATATACACTGACCATAACGATTGAGGGTGACGGCATTGTGCAGGTTAACGGAGAGGATTATACAGAAGCCATTACATTTGAAACCGGCACTGAGATAACCCTTACCGCAGTTGCGGGTGATGACTATGAATTTGTTGAGTGGAAGGGCGACCATGCATCTGATGAGACCGAAATCACTATTACCATTGAAGATGATCTGGATATCACCGCGGTATTTGAGGTTGTAAGTTCTGCAATAAGAATTGAGCCGGCAGAACTGACAATTTACCCCAACCCGTTCAGGGATATCGTAACAGTCAGCAACATAGGTGCCGTAAGCACGATAACAATAGCAAACATGCTGGGGCAGACTGTTATGGAAATCGATACCAGAGGAGCAAATAATATGACACTAACCACCGGCGACCTGAATGACGGTATATACCTCTTCATATTTACATCCCGTACGGGAGACAGAGTTGTTAGAAGAGTGATCAAGCACTAAAAACCAATTGCTGAAATATTTAATCCAGCAAAGGGGGCTGCCATAAATATGGCGGCCCTTTTTGGTTATGTGCATTGACAGTATCTTTTTTTTCTTTTCCGAATTGTTTAGATTGATATAATATATTGAATGCTATTTTTGTTCCATTATTACAGATACAGGAAATTGCAGCAAATGCAACTCATAAATCAAACCAGGGTAATATGTACAGTAAAATTGAAAAACCTCATATAATTGGCACAATCATCCTGATCTCAATAGCAGCAACATTATTTCTGATTACAGGATGTGAAAAGGACGATCCTGTCGAACTACCTGAGCTAAGCACTGTTCCTCCGTCGGATATAGGCAGCAGCAGCGCGGTAAGCGGCGGTTATATAACTGATGACGGCGGATCGCCGGTAACTGACAGGGGAATAGTGTGGAGTTCAGCCGGTAACCCCACACTGGAAAATAATGAAGGGATCTTGTCAGCTGGTGAGGGAGCCGGGAGATATCTGCTTAAAATGGAAAACCTAAAACCTGAAACGGAATACCACATCAGGGCGTATGCAATCAACAGCCTTGGTGAAAACTATGGCGATGAGATCACCTTCACAACACTTCATGAATCAGCAACCGGCAGGGCAATTACAGATATTGACGGCAACCAGTACAATACTATTGTTATTGATGACAAGGAGTGGATGACAGAAAACCTAAGGGTAACGAGGTACCAGACCGGTGAGGATATTCATACCGGACTTGACAATGAGTATTGGGGACTAACAACAGCCGGCGCCTATGCCATATATCCCCATGACGATATTGAAGGAATTGGATCGGCCGGTGAGATGACTGAAGCCTATGGACTTCTTTACAACTGGTACACTGTTGAGCAGGGCCTTCTGTGCCCCACCGGATGGCGTGTCCCGACGGAGGAAGATTGGGACGGGCTGACCGACTATCTTATTGATAACTATGCCGATATTAATTCCAGTAATGTTGGTAATTACCTGAAATCATGCAGGCAGGAAGACTCACCTCTCGGAGGTGAGTGTGACACAAGTGAACATCCGCGATGGAGGTCTGATGATATCCACTCGGGAACAGACGATTTCGGTTTCTCCGCTCTCCCCGGCGGTAATCGCAATTTCAGGGGGCAATTCGAATATATTGGCGAATACGGATACTGGTGGACGGCAGACGAGGGCGGTGAATTCTTTGCCTGGTTAAGAGTAATGGGCTATAACACAGGGAATGTTACAACGAGCTCCCTGCAAAAACAACACGGAATGTCAGTCCGCTGCCTAAGGGATATTGACTGACAGGATGAACCGCTGTCCTTTCTAATATTTTTTTTATTTGCCGGTGTGTAATTTTGAATGAAAAAAAATTCCTCTACATTTGCACTTTCATTCTTTGAGTGTAGTAATCAGATAAAAAACCCAAAGCATAATTCATTATTGGCCGTTTGGTTAAAATAGCTTTTGCTATTAATCAAACGGCAACAAATCTTATTGTACGAGACCCCGGTTTGAACCGTCCAGAGATGACCAGGCAACCTGAGGGATAATTAAGCAGAGGTAAACAGAAAATGAGAGATAAAGACAGGGAGTACATAGAGGAGCTGGTTAAAAGACATAATGAACTAACTGGTACCATAGCAGCAAACATATCTGATGGCCTGGTAATAACCGATGCTAATCTGGATATAACCTACGCCAATCCGAAAATTGAAGAATTATACGGGATCTCCGTTCCTGAAATGAGGGGAAAACCTCTTGGAGTGCTTGTAACCGATCAGCAAAGAACTGAAATAAGCCGTAATATACTGGAGATAGTCTCATCTGGTGGAAAATACAAGGAGACCTTTCAAAATCAAAGAAAGGGCGGGACGACCTTCCTGGTCGAAATTAATGTTCACCCCGTACATGAGAAGCAAGGACCTCCTCAGTTGTATGTGGTAATATTCAGAGACATAGCCTCCCGGGATGATATTGAGGAAACCCTGAGGGAGAGTGAAGAGAAGTACAGGATGATGATAGAGAACCTGAACGAGATTATCTATACACTTGATACTGAAGCAAGGGTCACTTATATATCGCCAAACAGCGAATACATAAGCGGTTACAGGCCAGATGAGCTTATCGGCAGGAAATTTATTAATTATGTTCATCCTGATGACATCAAAAACAGGCTGGCACAATTCAATCAGATTCTTTCCGGCAAAAGTGAGCCTTCAGAGTACAGGATGATGACAAAAGAGGGCAAACCTGTCTGGGTTAGAACTAAAGCCAGAAAACTGGTAAAGAACGGAAAAACTGTTGGTATTCAGGGGGTGCTTACCGAAATAAACGACCTGAAAAGGAAAGAGCAGGAACTTATAAAAGCAAAAGAAAAAGCTGAAGAAAGCAACAACCTTAAATCAGCTTTTCTTGCTAACATGAGCCATGAGATACGTACTCCAATGAACGGCATAATTGGTTTTGCCGAGCTTCTGAAAGATCCGGGAATTACTGAAGAAAAACAAGACCGGTTCCTGAGTGTAATAAAAAATAGTGGAGAGAGGATGTTAAACATTATAAATGACCTGATTAGCATATCCAAGATAGAATCGGGTCAGATGGAGGTGTCGATCACTAACCTTAACATTAGTGAACAGCTAAATGTACTTCTTGACCTCTATACGCCCGAAGCCTGCAAAAAAGGAATTTCGCTTTTCTTGCACCATTATTCGAAAAAGAACAGGGTGGTAATTGAAACCGACAGTGAAAAAGTTTATACCATACTTACCAACCTGATCAAAAACGCCATAAAATTCACTAACAAAGGCAGCGTTGAATTTGGCTGTGAGGCAAAGAATAATTTTCTTGAATTTTTTGTTAAAGACACGGGAATTGGTATTCCTGAAAACAAACGCGAAATCATTTTCAGCCGTTTTGGCCAGGCTGACAGCAGTATTGCAAGTAATTATGATGGTGCCGGCCTGGGCCTTTCAATCTCCAAAGCTTATATAGAAATGCTTGGCGGTCAAATATGGTTTGAATCGGAAGAAGGTAAAGGAACGTGTTTTTACTTCACAATTCCCGCCACCATTCAGCATGATAATGTACTTCAGGCTAATAACGAAAGTGTTCCGGGTAAAGGTCATTTCCCTAACTACACGGTACTTGTAGCTGAAGATGACCAGACATCTGCCCTTTATCTTAAGATGATACTGGAGAAAAAGGGATTGAACCTGTTAATGGCAAAATCAGGAGGAGAGGCTGTTGATTTGTACAAAAAGCATATGAATATTATAGACCTTGTGCTTATGGATATAAAAATGCCTGATATGGACGGTTACACAGCAGCCGGTAAGATAAAAGGGATTAACCCGGGTTTGCCGGTTATTGCACAAACAGCATATGCTCTGGAATCGGACGTGGAGAACTTCCGGGATATTTTTGATGGATATATCACTAAACCAATAAAAGCCGGTGATCTTTATAAAGCGGTTCAAAAGTGCCTTGGCATATCTGGTATTGATAATTAAAGTTCCGGGCATAATAGACCCCGCTTGCTCATGATCAGGTATTTTTTCCTGTTACAATCACTATTGGCAAACAGCTGCAAAAAAATGTATCTTTACGGTTCTTTTCAAGAATTGGTCGTGGATATGATAAACCCAAACACCTCACAACAACTTGCAATTAGTTCATTAACAGGAAAACTAATCTCTATGAAAGTAATACTGGTTTTGCTGGCTGCCTTATTCGCAACAAGCATGCATTCATGTGGCCCAAAGGAAAATGCCGACATTATCTATCTTAATGGTATCATTTATACCATGGATGAAGACAATCCCACAGCCTCCGCACTGGCTGTAAAAGGCAAACATTTTCTGCATGTCGGCACAACGGAGTCTGTCATGAAATATGCCGGCAACAATACCCGGATTATTGACCTTGAGGGCAAAACTGTATTGCCCGGTCTAACCGAAAGCCATATACACTTCGGCAACGTGGGGGTCAATATTCTTACAGCTCCGCTCAATGTCTACTGGCTGCCCCTGGAAGAATTGCTGGAAAAGATCAGGGTTGCAGCTGAAGAAGCCGGGCCTGGTGAATGGATCGTGGCACGCGGCTACAATGACGCTATATGGGATGAGCCGGCACACCGCCGTATGCTGGACCGTGTGAGCCCCAAAAACCCCGTCAGTCTCCGCCGTTACTGCGGCCATGCCAACTATGTCAATACTATGGCTCTTGAAATAGCAGGCATAACAATGTCTACACCTGATCCCGATGCAGGTACCATAGTAAGAGACACGAACGGGGAAGCTACCGGCGTTTTGGTATCGGCAGCCGGTGCACTTGTAAACAGGCACATACCCCCATCGCCCCGGTTAAACGAAGAAGAACTGATGCAGGCATACAGGCTGGGGAGTGACGCCATGCTTGCCCATGGCATAACAACCGTACACGATGCCACGGGTACAACACCAGAAGATACTGAAAGGCGAAAAACAGCTTATGAGAAGGGATACCTTAAGGTCAGGATAATGGATGCCGTGCTGTATGAAACTGCAATGGAGATGGAAGAACCGCTGACCGGCCTTTATGACGACCGGTACTCGGTAAGGTGGGTCAAGGAGTTTGTTGACGGCTCTCTTGGCGGAAGGGGCGCAGCCATGCTTGAGCCCTATGACGACATGCCGTCAGAAATGGGTGCATTGAGGGCACTCGGACAGGATGAGGAGGAGTATGCCCGCAGAGTTGCACTCATGCTTGAAAAAGGATTCAGGACGCGTACCCATTCTATAGGTGACAGAGGCAACCGCATCACCCTCAATGCCTTCGAAAGAGCTATGGAAATAACTGGTATAAAAGGTGATGATGCAAGGCTGGTGGTTGAACATGCCCAGGTGCTCCACCCCGATGATATACCCCGTTTCGGCAATTCCGGCATAATAGCCTCGATGCAGGGTGTACATGCAACTGAAGACATGGTATTTGTCGAAGACAGAATCGGTAACGAAAGAGCCAAAGGCTCTTATGCATGGCGCAGCATTCTCGACAACGGGGGGATCATATCAGGCGGTTCCGATTACGGGGTTTCTCCATATGAACCGTTCTATGGAATGCATGCCTTCGTTACAAGGCAGGACCGACAGGACAACCCTTCAGGCGGATGGTTCCATGAGCAGAGGCTTACACGGGAGGAAGCCCTTAAGGCTTATACCATATGGCCCGCCTACCTCGAGTTCTCGGAAGATCTTAAAGGAGCTGTAAAAGAGGGTATGCTGGCAGATTTCATTGTAATTGACAGGGATTATTTCAATATTCCGGCCGAAGAAATACACAGGATAATAGTACTGAAAACAGTACTCGGTGGTGAACCAGTGTTTGAACTGCAATAGTAAGGATATAAACTTTTTTACATCTATGTTATGGGTGACTGCCGGATCTTCCTGTAGCGCATTTGCATCTTCCGGCTCTATCAATTAGCCCCCAATATGCAATATGTGAATTTCAAGGAGTATTCAAAAGATATAATTCATCTACATCTGTGTGCTTTAGCCTACGGGGCTTTTCATCTCTAATTCAAACTCTGCTACCCGTCCATCCTCATGATAAGTAAGCTTATCGGTAAGATGTTTCATCAGGAATACACCGCGACCGGTATTTTTTTCGATATTCTGCGGTTCGGTTGGGTCGGGTACATCATTAATATCAAACCCGTTACCCTGATCCCTGGTAATTACTACAAGCTTGCCGTCAGCAATCTTGATCCTCAATTCTACAGCTTTACCAGGATCAAACTTATTGCCATGTATTATGGCATTTTGAACACTTTCGATTGTTGCAATCAGGAGATTTCCATACAACTCATCTGTAATCCTGTGCTTATCTGATATTTCATCGATTATTTTTTCAACAACCCTAAGGCTTTCAATTTTTGATTCAAGAGTAATGTTTCTTTTCATAAATAATTAATAAATATTAATAGCAACATGCCCGGGCTCTGTCATACCGCTTATTAAGCGGCCGGACACAAATTTGTACGGTTCAAACCCGGAAAAGGTTCACCTGAAAAGGGTGATTAGTATCACTCTGCTGCTGAAGAATCAAAATGATGACCTCTTCTGTCAAAAAAAGAGTCAAAATTTTGTTTC
>SLRB01000253.1 GCA_007131165.1 Bacteroidales bacterium
ATAGTTTTTTATAACCTCCCTTCACTGCTTCGGACCGATTTCAGGAAGATGCTGCGCAGGGGTAAAAAGCCGGAAAGAAAGACTGATGATGCAGATGCAGGAGTGACAGGAGAGGTCAATGCTGCAATTGGAATGGCTCTTTTTCTCTATATGAACGAGCTTCACGATGAGGAAAGCGGAGTCCTGACCATCAAAAAGGTTTCGAAAAGATATTCTCCGTGGAGCTCAAAAATTTACGGATTACGACAACATCCAAGGCATTAGAATATGAAGACTTTTAAGTTCACTATCAGTGGCAATACCTATGAGGTTGAAATAAAGAATTTCGAAGGAACAACGGCAAATATCGAGGTAAACGGTACTACCTATTCTGTTGAGGTGCACCGGGAGGTTAAGAAGACCAAGACCCCGACCCTGGTGAGGGCTGAATTGCCCCCCAGCGACAAGGGGAAAATTGAAAAGAGGGAGAAGGGATCACCCGAACCTGTTACCGCTCCTCTTCCAGGAAGCATCATAGAGATTATGGTCAGCCCCGGCGATGTTATAAAGAAGGGGCAGGTACTGCTGGTAATGGAAGCAATGAAGATGGAGAACAGGATCAGGGCAGAAAAAGACGGGGTTATTGAATCCGTAAAAATTTCGAAGGGATCAAGTGTGCTTCAGGGGGATATTCTGATTGAACTGGTTTAAGCATTTAAAATGAAGAGGTTATTTACTGTATTTGGCATTATAGCGCTACTTGCCCTTTCATGGTCAGGATTGAACAAATTTGCCGGCGGGTCTGTGTTTCCGGCTGCAACAGGCGCTGAATACATGGTGGTACCCGGCAGCAGCCTCGTTGAAGACATTACCCCGGCGGCAGAAGCTGCTGAATATGCTTCAGGTTCCAGGGCTATGGACGGTTTACGCACTTTCTTCAGTTTCTCAGGATTTGTAAACATTACCTGGGCAAACGTTTTTATGATAGTTATCGGACTGATCTTTATTTTTCTGGCTATAAGGTACGAATATGAGCCCTTGTTGCTTATACCAATCGGAACAGGTATTATAATCGGGAATATGCCTTTTGTGCAGGATGCCGGGCTTGAGCTGGGAGTATACGAGGAGGGAAGCGTATTGAATTATCTCTACTTCGGAGTTCTGAAGGGAGTTTATCCCCCCCTGATATTTCTGGGCATAGGCGCCATGACCGACTTCTCATCGCTGATATCAAATCCGCGTCTGATGTTGCTTGGTGCAGCGGCACAGGTAGGAATATTCCTGACTTTCCTTGGTGCCCTCTCACTTGGCTTTGCCCTTCCTGAAGCAGGTGCTATCGGGATAATAGGAGGTGCAGACGGACCAACGGCTATTTTCCTTTCATCCAAGCTGGCTGACGGGGTGAATGTACTCCCTGACGGAACCACCGTAAGGAACCTGATAGGTCCGATTGCAATAGCTGCCTATTCATATATGGCGCTTGTGCCCGTTATTCAGCCCCCGATAATGAGGTTGCTTACCACGCGGCAGGAGCGGCTTATACGCATGAAGCCTCCAAGGGCTGTATCAAGGCTTGAGAAGATACTCTTCCCGATAATAGGACTTGTTATTACCGCACTTATTTCTCCAAGCTCCCTGCCTCTTCTCGGGATGTTGTTTTTTGGCAACCTGCTCAAGGAATCGGGTGTAACAAGGAGGCTTGCAGAGACTGCAAGGGGAAGCATGATTGATATTGTGACTATTCTGCTTGGGCTCACTGTTGGTGCATCTACCCAGGCTGACGTGTTCCTGACTCCCACATCGGTGCTTATATTCGGGCTCGGGGCTGTGTCTTTCATGATAGCGACTGCCGGGGGACTTGTCTTTGCCAAGGTGATGAACCTTTTCCTCAGGGGCAAAGACCGCATCAATCCGCTGATAGGCGCAGCGGGGGTTTCGGCTGTACCCGACAGCGCACGCGTCGTCCAGCATGAGGGCCTTCGTTATGACCCTACAAATCATCTTCTTATGCATGCCATGGCTCCTAATGTCTCGGGTGTCATAGGATCGGCTGTTGCTGCCGGTATTCTGCTCAGTTTCTTGCTTTAGATCAGAATTATGACAATATTTGCCAGTTAACCGGCCGGTTTGGGATGCATAATATTTTTACCGCAACCCGGAACGGTCATAAAATAAATACTATGCAAAAATACAGATGCAGGGTATGCGGATACATGTACGATCCGCAAAACGGCGATGCCACAGGTAAAATTGAGCCGGGAACTGCTTTTGAAGATCTTCCCGACAACTGGAAG
This sequence comes from Bacteroidales bacterium, assembly GCA_007131165.1. Lineage (GTDB taxonomy): Bacteria > Bacteroidota > Bacteroidia > Bacteroidales > PUMT01 > PXAP01. The sequence continues at coordinate 2,274 of SLRB01000253.1, forward strand.
TGCCCGGTTTGCGGGGTTGGCGCACAGGAGTTCCGGCAGGTTGACCAGGGTCAGTAAGCTGTATCTGCCTGATGCCTACTCTCCTGTATAACCGGTGATTATATGCAGTTAACCGGTGTTTACGGCACAGTCCTCAGCACTTCCAGGAGCAGATCCCAGAATTTGCCGACCGAACCTATATGAAGCCTCTCATCGGGCGAGTGTGCACCCCTGATCGTGGGGCCGAATGATATCATATCGAGTTCAGGATATTTCTCCAGGAACAGTCCGCATTCCAGCCCCGCATGAATTGCCCGTACAACCGGATCGGTGCCGAACATTTTCTTGTATGCTGTTTCAGTGATATGCAGCACCGGTGAATTACGGTTGGGGCTCCATCCGGGATAGCCTCCTGTTCTTTTAACATTTGCGTTTGCCAGCCTGAATACACTTTCGACCATTGCTGCCACATCGGCCCTGGCTGAATCGGATGACGATCGCTGACTCGTGGTAATACTGATTTTGTTGTCTTTGAAGCTGACCGAGGCAAGATTGGTTGATGTTTCCACCAATCCACCGATCCTTGGGCTCCAGGAAATAACGCCGTGGGGACAGGCGTAGAGGGAGTAAAGCAGGTCGAGTTGCGTATCTTCATCAACGGCAGATCCCCCGGGTTCGGCTTCGCTGAGAGATATTCCGAAGCCTTGGTCCGTTTCGGTAAGTTCAGAAGGTATTATCTGGCTGTATGTTCTGAAATACTCTTTCATATCAACAACATCGTCATGGTGTACGGAGAAGACAGCTTCTGCCTCCCTGGGAATAGCATTCCTGAGATTCCCCCCGTCAAAAGAAACCAGTTTCATGTCAAACCTGCTGTTCAGGTTCCAGAGAAAACGGTTCATTATCTTTACTGAATTACCCCGCCCCTTGTGTATATCATCTCCTGAGTGCCCGCCGGCAAGCCCACCTATTTTCACCCGGAATACCGAATGTGATGAGGGGATATCTTCGTTCTCAAATTCCATGGAAACCAGGGTATCCAGCCCCCCGGCACAACCTATGAACAGTTCTCCTTCGTCCTCTGAATCAAGGTTGATCAGTATTCTTCCCTCAAAAAACCCCGGTTCAAGGGCAAAGGCGCCGGTAAGCCCCGATTCTTCATCGACGGTAAACAGGCATTCGATCTTTCCGTGTTCAATATCGTCAGATGCCAGCAATGCGCACTGGGCCGCCATGCCAATGCCGTCATCAGCACCGAGTGTGGTTCCGTTGGCCCTGACCCATTCACCTTCGGTAACCGGAATAATGGGGTCATTTTCGAAATCGTGGGTTATACCTGAATTTTTTTCACAAACCATATCCATGTGGCTCTGCAGCACAACGGTCTGTCTGTTCTCATATCCTTTAGTTGCAGGCTTGCTGATAAGTAAATTGCCTGCCGCGTCTTTTTTAAGATCCAGTCCCTGCTCTGAGGCAAAACCGGTAAGCCAGCCGATGATCTTTTCTTCTTTTTTTGACGGCCTGGGCACTTTACAGATTTCAGTAAAATACTTCCAGACTTTTTCCGGCTGAAGATTATCTGAGATTCCCATAGTTATCTGATCTTTTTATATTAGCAACACAGCTGTAAACATGTGTGCAAATTAACTGTTTTTCGATATTAATCAATTTTTTGATAATTATTTTATTAAATAAATGGTGTTTTTTATTGCAAATATTCTTTATACTTTTGTGCCCGGTTTTAGCCTGTTAGGTGAGGCTACTGAATGAACACAGGCTGCTGCCCAAAAACGTCCACAGACGCCAATGGGTAGAACAGGCCCTGCCGGATTAAGGCTTGGCTTAAGGCAGCTTTCCGTTTTGCACGGAATAAGTCATTCAGAGCTAAAACTCAACAAGGGGCATTTTCTTCATACCGGACTGCAGTCCTGTACTGTCTGTCAGATTATGTGATAACTATGCCCCTTCTCCCGAAGGGTTTTTTTATAATAACCTTCCCAACGCGAGTAAATCACCTTTGGCTGAAGTACCAGAAGGTTCTCGGTGCCGTGAACCTGAACCGCTGTCAGGTCGTCTTAAATATGGCATGCCTGATCAGGTCAGTGCCGGCATACCTGGCCGGTAAATATGGATAACAACTGTAAATTATAATAATTAATAGCCGGGCTATGGAAAATATAGTAAAAGACCAGAGACATTCAATTGTCAGGGGCCTTATAGAGGCTGATGAAATGGAAGCCCTCGGTGCGATATTGAAAAAAATGCCGGCTGTTGAAATAGCCGATCTGATCAAGGAGCTTAGCGAAGATCAGATAAAGAAGCTGTTGCCGGGTTTTTCCGATGAGGATATTGGGTATATCGCCTCCAACATGGAGATGGAACAGCTGGTTGAATTGTTTGATATTTTCGACCGGCAATTCTTCGCCAGGATATTTACAAATATGTCTTCTGATATCAGGGCTGACCTCTACCAGGAACTTGACAAGGATCAGCAGCTTGAACTGCTCCCTTTCCTTGATAAGAAGACCCGTGAGAACGTAATTTTTCTGAGCTCGTTCCCTGAAGAGACGGCGGGAAGTATCATGATCACCGATTTTGCCACGGTCAGGGCCGACATGACCGTTAACCAGGCTATTGATAAGATCAGGCAGGATGCTCCTTCAAAAAAGATGATATATTATGTTTATGTAGTTGACGGTAACATGAAAATGAAAGGTTTTGTTACCCTTAAGGATATCATCATGGCGCAGCCCGATAGTCACGTAAACGATATTATCCATTCCGACTTTGTATGGGCCGATGTTAAAGAGGACAGGGAGAGTGTGGCAGGTAAGATAGAGAAGTATGATATGGTAGCCATTCCGGTGCTTAATGCCCACAGGCAGCTTGCCGGTATAGTCAGGCATGATGAAGCGATTGATGTTATACGTGCAGAGCATACAGAAGACCTTGAAAAGTTTATGGGTATACTGCATGCACCTGAAGATCTTAATTACGTTGAAACCAGTGTGCTTGGTCATTTCAGGAAGAGGATAGTATGGCTTTCGTCGCTTGCCATCATCGGGATCATTTCCGGCATGATCATACACCATTACGAGGAGGCGATGGCTTCGCTCATTATTCTTGCGCTTTACATGCCCATGATTGCCGACACAGGCGGAAATGCAGGGTCGCAGGCCGCTACTATGGTCATCAGGGCGCTTGCACTGGGACAAATAACGGTGCGCAGCTGGTTTAAAATTCTTTTTAAAGAGGCAAGGATTGCATTCCTGCTTTCTCTTGTATTGGGTGTTATCGCCTTCGGGAAGATCCTGTTCCTTTCCTGGGAAACGGAGGTACCCCCTGAATACAGCCTTCTGTTTATTGCTTTTGCCATTTCGGTTGCGCTAAGTCTTCAGGTAATATCCTCAACGGTGGTTGGAGCAGGATTGCCCCTGCTCGTTAAGCGATTTGGAGGCGACCCGGCCGTTGCTGCCAGTCCCGCTATAACAACACTGGTCGATATAACCGGGCTCCTTATCTATTTCGGGGTTGCCACGTTATTTATCTTTTGATTATTTTTAGGGGGATTTTTGCAACAGTTCATTTTATGCAGCCAGGAAATCGGCTGCAAACCAAAATCATTAGATTATGATTTCGAAGAGGTTGTCTGTTATCCTGGTTGGTGTCCTGGTTACTTTAGTGAACTCCATTGCGTCCTCTCCGGAGGAGGGCACGACCACTCTCTGTTTACAGAACGGCTCCGGCATGGGTTTTGCCCCATTTCCATATCAGGATGCCCTGTATTCAGGTCATGAGGAATATTGTTCCGGTGCTGCCGGCCGTGATCTTGAAACAAGGCAGGATATTATTGCATCTCTGACAGTGCTTGTAAACAGGAACAACACCTTGCCGCTGGTTGAACTGGAACGTGGTGATTTTGTAATACTTACAATGGGCGAAGCCTTCGGGTTCTCTTCAAGGTTAACTGATTACCTTGAAGTACCTGTTGTTGAGATCGACCCGCTTTGTGCCGTATCAGTTACCCGGGGCCTGGCACGGCTTGAGCAATATGACAGGATAATTGCCGGTATAACAGCGGCAGCCCTGCCGGTGAATTTGTTAAATCGTGAAGTGGCCCGCCAGCTGGTACAGGTTATTGCTGCTAAAGAATCGGTGGTGGCCTTTTTCGGTCCACCGGTTTTCCTTGGCCAGTGGGTTGGTATTGAGAATGTTGCCGGACTTATGGCCGTGGCCGACAACTCCCCTCTCGCCCAGGATCTTGCAGCACAGGCACTTTTTGGTGCAACCGGTGCATCTGGCAGGCTTTCTGAACCGGCAGGATATATGTTCCCGGAAGGAGCAGGGGAAGACATCCCCGGTGGTTGGAGGCTTGGTTTTTCCATACCCGAAGAGGTTGGGATTGACGGCGAAATGCTCAGGAAAAAGATTGATTCTATTGTTTATAGCGGACTTGCACAGAAAGCGTACCCCGGGTGCAGGGTTCTTGCTGCGGTTAACGGTACGGTAATTTTTGATGCGGCATTCGGTTACCATACTTATCAAAACAGGATTGCTGTTGAAAGGAACGATATTTATGACCTTGCCTCGGTGACAAAAATATCGGGTCCTTTGCCTCTTTATATGAAACTTGTTGATGAAGGGCTCATTGATCTTGACATGCCCCTCAGCCATTACTGGGATGACTGGCGGAACAGGCTTTTCAGAAGATCCAACAAAGAAGATCTTATTTTGCGGGACCTCCTTACTCACCAGTCCGGTATCACTCCTTATATTAACTACTGGGAGCGGACGGTAAGGCGGGGAAATTACATCAGGCGCTGGTACAGGCATGAGCCGGCCGGCCGGCACAATACCGCGATAGGAACACACCTTTTCCTGAGAGATGATTTTCGTGACAGGGTTTACCGTGACATAAGACGAAGCGAATTATACCCGCACGGCGAATACAGGTATTCATGCCTCCCGTTCATTGTTTCACCCGAAGTGCTGGTTCGGGCTGGCGGCAGGCCCTATACCGAAGCTCTTTATGAGGATTTTTTCAGGCCGCTTGGCGCGGGGACCCTGAGGTATAATCCGCTCCATCATTTCCCGCTATTACGTATTGTCCCTACTGAACTGGACCACAATTTCAGGAGGACCCTGGTTCACGGATATGTTCATGATGAGGCTGCAGCTGTACTTGGCGGCGTGAGCGGCAATGCCGGGCTTTTTTCTTCTGCCGGCGATCTGGCAAAGCTTTTGCAGATGTATCTTAACGGGGGTGAATACGGTGGAAGGCGATACCTGTCGGATGATGTCCTCAGCGAGTTTACAAAGGTGCAGTTCCCTGAGAACAACAACCGCCGGGGTATAGGGTTTGACAAACCGGTGCTTGACAATGCCGTGCGTATCCCCGAAAGGGCATACCCCTGCATTGGAGCATCAGCAGCAAGTTTTGGCCACAGCGGATTTACCGGAACTTTCGTGTGGATGGACCCCGAATATGACCTGCTCTATATCTTCCTTTCAAACAGGGTTCACCCCACCAGGGATAATAACCTGATCAGTGTGCTTAATATCAGGACTGAAATACTACAGGTCATTTATGATGCTTTGAATACTGCCTGTACAAAATAGACGGCAAAGGTAACAGAAACAGCCAGTTTAAGTCCCATCCCCAGCATAAAGCCGGCAAAGGAGCCCAGGCCGGCAATAATTGCCCTGCGGCCATCGGCGCCTCCGATCAGTTCGCCAATCACTGCCCCGGCCAGCGGCCCCAACAGCAGCCCTGCAGGTGGCAGGAAGAAAATACCCGCGACAATACCTATCCCGGCGCCCCACATCCCGTACCTGGTGCCTCCAAATCTCCTGGTTACCCAGGACGGTAAAAACAGGTCGGCCAAAGTAACTGCTGCTGCTATAAGGCCCGTTATGAGCAGGAAGTTGGCTGAGAACCGGGCGTAACCGGTAAAGCTTATCAGAAGCAATGCCAGGAAACTCAGCGGCGGGCCGGGAACCACCGGGAAGATGCACCCCGCGATGCCCAGAAGTATCAGCAATACCGATATTGAGAGGAGAAATACATCCATATTGCCAAAAATAGGAATTTTTAATGTACGCCGGAATACAGTAAGGCACTACTTTTTTACCAGGCCACATCCGCTGCATGATGCACATTTGCCTGCCGGTTTTTCCTTTTCGGTAATGAAAATCCTTACAGTATGGTAAAAGGTATAAAATATTGCGCCAATAACAGCCGTATAGGTAAAGATGTCCTGTATCATGTTATACAATAAAAAAGTTAGCAGTATTATATACAAGGAATGACATCAGCCAGGCAAGAGCTGTGGTATAGAAAACAGCGAATGCTGCCCATTTCCAGTGTCCCGATTCGTTCTTAATTGCTGCAATAACTGCCACGCACGGGAAATACAGTAGTATGAACACCAGAAACGAAAGCGAAGAGGCAGTGGTAAAAACCTTTGTGCCGTCGGGATACTGCTGCTGCCTGAGTTTATCGCCGAGACTTTCAGATGGCAGGTTTGTTTCCGGATCAGCATGGTAGAGAACCCCCATCGTGCTTACAACGATCTCCTTTGCCGCCAGTCCCGATACCAGTGCCACTCCCATCTTCCAGTCAAAACCCAGGGGGGCGATGGCCGGTTCAATGAACTTCCCGATCCGTGCAATGTAAGATCTTTCATGTCTCTCTTCCTCAGTCATGTTATCTGATACTGCATGATCAGGACCCGGATTACCGGCAGGGTTTGCGGTCTCATACCCGTCATCATGAGTTATGACGGAGGCATATGCCATGCTGCCTGAAGGTGGTTTGGGGTCCCTGGGAAAGTACCCGAGAGCCCATATTATGACTGAGGCCACCAGGATTATCCCTCCCATCTTTTTAAGGTACTGTGAGCCCTTGTGCCACATGTGCCTTAAAGTGGTCTTCAGGGTGGGCATCCTGTAGGGAGGAAGCTCCATTACAAAGGGTACATCATCTGACCTGAAGAGCAACCTTTTGAATAAAAGGGCCACGATAACCGCCATAAGTATTCCAAATCCATACAGTCCGAACAGCACAAGCCCCGGGCGTTCAGGAAAGAAAGCACCGATAATGAGAACATAAACGGGCAGCCGGGCGCTGCAGGACATAAAAGGATTAATGAGCATGGTCAGCAGCCGGTTGTTCCTGTTCTCTATGGTGCGGGTGGCCATTATTGCCGGTACATTGCACCCGAAGCCCATTATCAGTGGGATGAACGACTTGCCGTGGAGGCCGATCTGATGCATCAGCTTATCCATTATGAAGGCTGCCCGTGCCATATAGCCCGTATCTTCCATAAGCGAGATGAAGAAAAAGAGGATCAGGATGTTTGGCAGGAATACAATCACTCCTCCCACACCTCCTATTATACCGTTTATCAGAAGATCCCTGAAGCTGCCACTGGCCATGCGGCTGTCAATAAATCCCCCGGTGGCTTCTACCAGTCTCTCTATCCACTCCATGGGATATTCGCCAAGTGTGAAGGTACCCTGAAACATAAGGAAGATGAACAGCAGGAATACCGGGAAGCCAAGAAACTGATGTGTGAGGATTGTATCAATGACCTCCGACTTTTTCCGGCGTGTACCGGGAGAGCGCTTCATCGTCTCCCGCAGCGCCCCTGCTACAAAACCATATTTGGAATCGGTTATCAGCGTTTCGCTGTCCTCTCCCAGGGCAGTTTCAAGCCTTTTTATCTCTGCTGCGGCAATGTTGGTGATATCGTCTGAATTGTAAAGCGGGGCGATTCGGTTTTGGGCATCCTTGTCTTTCTCCAGCAGTTTGAGTGCAAGAAACCTTGAAGATATCTTATCTGTAAGGTGGAAATTCCTGGTATCTTTTATTTTCTCCTGGACACGGCCGACCGACTTTTCAATTTCCGTACCGTAATTGATGTGTACATGTCTCATATCACGGTCCTCGTCCTCGTACACATCTATTACTTTCTGAAACAGGTCGTTTATTCCGATGCCTCTTGACCCTATGGTTGGCACTACAGGAATACCTGTCATCCTGCCGAGAGATTCATGGTCGAGTTCGTCGCCGGCCTCGAGCATTTCATCATACATGTTGAGCGCCATTACCACCTTGATGTCCATATCGATAAGCTGGGTGGTAAGGAACAGGTTCCGTTCAAGATTGGAAGAATCGACCACGTTTATGATAACATCCGGCATCTGCGAGGTAATATGATCTCTTACAAACAGCTCCTCGGGCGACCATGCAGTAAGTGAATACGTACCAGGAAGGTCAACAATATTGAATCTGTAGCCTTTTAGGGAAAATTTTCCGTGCTTGGCATCAATTGTCACTCCACCGTAATTACCCACCCTTTCTTTTGACCGGGTAGCGGAATTGAAAAGAGTTGTCTTACCCGAATTGGGATTGCCTACCATGGCCACATTTATGACTTTTCCCTTGGCTTCAGCCTTTGATTTCAGCCATTTTTCAGAAACCATCCCGTCATAGTTCTTCTTTATCCCGGGAGGTGCCTCATCGGCTGCAACCACCTCAATGAGTGCTGCTTCACTTCTGCGGAGGGATATGTCATAGCCCATTATGCTGTACTCGACAGGATCTCTGAGCGGGGCATTCTTAATAACCTTTACGGTTTTTCCCTTAATAAACCCCATTTCAGTTATCCGCTTGCGAAAAGCACCGCGTCCCTTTACCTTGGTAATTATTCCGCTTTGGTTGTTCTGAAGTTCTGCAAGGTTCATTTTTCTCAATATGGGTGAAATATAGCCCTGTCGGGAATTAACCTCAGGGAATGCAAAAATAGACGATAACATGTATTTAACATATACCAACTTATGGGTATTTTTTGCCGGCATACAACTCGTGTGATTGATAAAGGGATGCCCGGTGACTAATCCCGGGTAAGCCCGGTAAGGGACTGGTTAGTTGTAAAAAAAATAAGGTTGGCCATAATCTTTGGCTGAAATGGCCGTTTATGTTTGTGTGCCCGGCATAAATATGGATAAAGAAAATATATACGAAAGACTGGAGGATATTTTCGGCCATTTCCCGGAAAATATAAGTATTCTTGAAGAGCAGATTGATATTGACCTGCAGATGGAATATTTTGAATATTCGAGAGATCTTAAAAAGAAATCCGGGCCAGCTGATTTAAATAATCTGTCACAGAATCTATTTGACAAAAAATACCCGGTTGCTGAGAAGAAACATTTACTTGTGCAGCTCGCAGCCTCTGAGGAGGTATCTGCCTACCGTATCATTGAGAAATATCTTGATAACCCGGATGCCGGACTTACCGACTGGGCCGTACTTGCTTTCCAGGAAAGCCGTATGCTTTTGCAGAGCAAGTTACTTGATGAAGACCAGGTATTTATCTCAACCGGGCTTGGAGGGAAGGGTGCAAAACTGAGATATTTTGCAGTATTTATAAACAGCATGGGAAAGCCTTTCAGTGAGCTGCAGCAGAAGCTAATACGGACCGAGTTTGATTATCATCTGCCAAAATATGATGCCGAGCCAGAAGAGGTTTGCTTTATGGATGATTATTGCTCGGTACTTGCGGTTATACCCTTCAGGGCTCCCATACGGGATCTTTTCAGGCAAGTGGTTGACGAATGTAACCAGTATGGAGGCTTTCTGAAAGAGAGTTTTATCGTTACCAATGTAAAAAAACTGTCGTACGAAGAAATAAATGACTATGTCGCCAGGCAAGACAACATTGAAGATGACGGAACCCCCTGAAAAGTCAGTCCGGCTGGGAGGCATGGGCTTGCCTGGAGATGGTTGCGGGATTTTAACCATAAAAGCCGCATCAGCCTTTGGCAGACAAAATGACATGAACAAAGTATGCTGGTTCATTGGATTGAAAAGCAGATTATCGGGCCATGAATTATTAAAATATTGTTAAACAGGACGCTAAATGCACTTATACGAATGGTTATACCGGGGGGTGGAATATGAAGCTTGTTAATTAAATATATAGAATTAAATTTGCCCGCTGTTATTTACGAGAAAAAAGTATTGTGTTATGGTTGATAAACTGATTATCGGAGCAATTGCCGGAGATATTGTCGGAACAAAATACGCGGCAGAAGGTAAAATGCCCGTGAAGCCCGACTTGTCGGCAGCCAGGACAAAATTTTCATGCAACAGTGTAATGATTGTTGCAGTTATGGATTCTCTTCTTAATGGAAGAGATTATACCAGCAACCTTCAAAGATACGCTCATAATTACCCGGGCCGGGGTTACGGAGCAGCTTTTCTCAGGTGGATATCCCAGGAAGAGCCTAAGCCATATCACAGCTGGAACAATGGCGCCGCCCTGAGGGTGATTCCCATCGGCTTTGCAGGCAGGACCCTGGCTGAGGTGGAAGAAGAGGCAGCCAGGTGTGCCAGGCTAAGTCATAACCATCCTGACGGTTTAAAGGGGGCGGTGGCAGTTGCATCGGCTGTGTTTCTCGCAAAGAACGGACGTTCGAAGGAAGAGATACGTGATCATATCGAAAATGAGTACGGCTATGACATGCACCGGACCATAGAGGAAATAAAACCGGGATATTACTATGACCAGTCCACCCAGGGTTCGGTTCCTGAAGCGATCATCGCATTTCTTGATTCCAGCGACTTTGAGGACGCTCTCAGGCTTGCAGTATCGCTGGGGGATAGAAGCGGCACCATAACCTCGATAACAGGTGCCCTGGCACAAGCCTACTACAAGGAGATTCCTGCACACATGGTAAACCCGGTTGTACGCAGGCTGACACCGGAGATGTATGAGGTAATAGAAAACTTCAGCAGGAACTGGCCGCTTAGCCTGTTTCACTGATGCTGTCCGGTTACCGGCTACATTGTCTTACCCGGTTGTCAGGTTATTTTTCCAGGTCGTCAAAACTTACATCGGTAAAACTCTCGCTGAGTTCTTTGCCGGCTTCTGCCTCCGGTTCAGCCTTATCCATATCCTCTTGCGGTGGCTGAGCGTTGTTGATGTATGAAATCACTGAGGTCAATCCCTCATTGAATTTTTCAAAATCCTCCTTGTACAGGAAAACCTTGTGTTTCTCAAAGTACTGTTTACCCTCCTTGTTAAACCTTTTCTTACTCTCGGTAATGGTAAGATAGTAATCGTTGTTTCTCGTTGCCTTTACATCAAAAAAATAGGTTCTTTTGCCTGCCCGTACCGTTTCAGAGTAAATTTCCTGCCTTCCGCCATTATCTCCTCCGGTTTTTTTGTCATTCTCTTCCATCTTCCTGCTTTTTTATATAAAATTAGATTTCAGTAAAAATAATAATAGTGCCCTAATGTATTTAGTTTTTTTAACAAATAAAATAATTTTGACGTCGAAACACAAATTTGTTATCTATTATTGGGATAAATATTTTGAAAAAAAGTTATTGTTTGGGTAAAAAATATTTACTTTGCACCTCTTTTAATTTGTTACCGGGGCTCTTTTAATAGGAATGATAAGCAGGAGATTATTAAGGATAAAGGTCTTACAGGCAGCTTACGCATATTTCAAATCGGGGTTTGAAACTCCCGCGAAGAGTGAAAAGGAGCTATTCTTCAGCATTGGGAAAACCTGGGAGCTATACCTTTCAATCTATCAGCTCCTCATAGATCTTGCAAGGTATGCAAGGAAAAGGATCGACCTTGCCCGTTCAAAGATGTCTCCAAGCTGGGAGGACCTCAATCCTAACACACGTTTTGCTGATAATGTCCTTATCCGCCATCTTGAGAATCATCAGAAGCTCGGGATGCTGCTGAAAGAAAAAAAAATATCGTGGGCCAACCATCCCGAGCTTATCAGGGGGTTGTACAACACTCTTGCAGGCAGTGAACTTTTTACAGAGTATATGAATGAACAGGACCCCGGCTGGCAGTCTGACCGGAAGTTCCTGCTAACGCTGCTGAACGATCTGATCCTGCCTTCACCGTTGCTTGACCAGGTGCTTGAAGAGAAAAGCATCTACTGGAACGACGACCTGGAATTTGTAGTACGCATGGCCGAAAAGAGCCTGAGGAAATTTTCCGGTGATGATTCTGAGCCTGTACCTGTCTACCAGTTATACAAGGATGAGGAAGACCGGGAGTTTGTGAAAAGGCTTTTCAGGAACCTGATTGTCAACCATAAAGATTATGAGAAGCTTATAGAAAGGCATACACGCAACTGGGATGTGGAAAGGATTGCGTTTATGGATATTCTGATAATGGAGCTTGCCATTGCCGAGATCCTTGAAAACGAATCTATTCCCACCCGTGTCTCTTTCAACGAGTATATTGAGATATCAAAGTATTACAGTACGGATAAAAGCAGTAACTTTATAAACGGAATACTTGACAAGATTATCGGGCAGCTCAGGGAGGAAAAGAGGATAGTAAAAAAGGGCAGGGGACTTATAGGGGAGTCCTGACAGCCTGATCTTTTGAAATTTCATTAATTTTGTGCTTATTCTTGGTTTGTGGTTATTGTTTAATAAATTGATCTATGAAGCATTTATTTTTTTTACCGGTTGTTATAATGCTGATCTTTATGGGGTCATGCGAATCCGGCCACAACAGGCAGGCGGAAGGGTCAACAGCAGAAGGCAACGGCGGGAAGGCTTATATTGAGTTTGCCAGCATCAGGCATGATTTTGGAACAGTAAGACACGGTGAGCAGCTTGTTTACAATTTCAGGTACAAAAACACAGGCGATGGCCCTCTGGTAATACACTCTTCCAGCGCCGACTGCGGCTGTACGGTTCCTGAATTCGACAGCAAACCGCTCCAGCCCGGCGAAGAAGGAAGCATCAGGGTTGTGTTCGACACGCGTGGTTTCAGGGGAAGACAGGTCAAAACCATAAATCTTTTTACCAATGCTGAAAATGCACTGGTAACACTGGCCCTGCGTGCAATGATAGAGTAGATATTTCAGGGCATTGCCTGGCTTTGCAGTAATCCCGCCGGATGATTTGAAGGTGCCGTGGTGCCGGTGTTGTTGAAAATTACAGGAATTAGAAATTATTGATTATTAATTTTAATTATCATTTATGAGTGACCAGGTTTTTTTATTTATTACGGCAGCGGCCCAGCCGGGCCAGAATCCGCTTATCTCATTTTTACCACTGTTGCTGATTATATTGGTTTTCTATTTTTTCATGATCAGGCCACAGATGAGAAAGCAGAAGGAGTTAAGGAACTTCAGGGAAGCCCTTAAGAAAGGGGATAAAATTGTTACCACCGGTGGAATATATGGCAAGATAAATGATATTTCAGGCCAGGTGGTTACTATGGATGTAGGCAACAACATCCACATTAAGGTTGATAAGAACGCTGTCCTGAAGGATCCAACTGATCTGACCGGACAGAAGTGATGCCCTGGCATCTGTGGATGCCTGCGGGTTGTGTATTCATTGGACCGGAATCTGAGCCATCCTGTTCCTGAGGCCGGAGCATACTATGCAAGGCCGATCCGGCCGTCAACAACCTTTACGCCGGGGAGCAGGCGGCTAAATCCGGTATTGGAGTTTGTCAATTGAGCAATTAACCGGTAATCTCATTGGTTACACATAAAAAAATACCCTTCAGTACATTTAACGGGTTAACCCGGTACAGGCCCGACCGCAGGGTACTTGTATTCCTGTTTTTTGTTGTTATTTCGACAATATTCTGGTTCCTCGGAGCTCTTGGCAGGGAGTATACCGCCACTGTCAGGTACCCTGTACGGTACACAAATTTTCCTGAGAACATGGTTTTGGTAAATGAGTTGCCGTCAAACCTGGAGCTCACTGTGAATGCCTATGGATATACCCTGCTAAGGTATTATATCAGCCGCAGGCTGATGCCAATTGTCTTTGATGTGAATTCATTTTCGCTTAATCAGCTTCCCGATACGGAAACACAGAATTTCTATATCCGGTCATCTGTTGCCTCGAACAGGATCGCCGGTCAACTGGGAGCAGAGATCGATATCCTTGATATAAGGCCGGACACCCTGTTTTTCAGTTTTACAGAGAAGATAAGCAAAAGGCTTCCGGTTGAACCGGTAACCAACCTTGAATTCAGGCCACAGTTCATGGTAAAGGGCAATATTGTAATCGATCCTGATTCAGTAACGGTGTCAGGGCCGGCGACTGTTATCGATACAATGCAGTTTATCCCGACCCTTCCCCTGACGATCAGGGGGCTTGACGATTCGGTTCGCAGAAGAACCGGCCTTCGAAGTATGGATAAGATTGAGTTTTCAGAACAATATGTATGGGTTCAAATTCCTGTAGAACAGTTTACCGAAGCAGGTATCAGGGTTCCGGTCGAAGTGGTCAACCTGCCCGATACGCTTCTGATAAAAACATTTCCCCCTGAGATATCAGTGTCTTACATGGTTGCACTGACAGACTATGACAAGGTGAGCCGGCAGCAGTTCCTTGCAGAAGCTGATTTTTTAAGTCCGCTTACAGGCGCCGGACGTTTGCCTGTGAGTCTGACAAGGCAGCCTGACTTCATCAGGTCAGTCAGGTATTACCCTCAATCGGTTGATTTCATTGTGGAAACTGATCCAGAACCAGGGGAGGCAAACTGAAATGGCATGCTGAAAATTGGAGTTACTGGAGGAATTGGGGCCGGCAAATCGACAATCTGCCGTGTTTTTGAAATACTCGGGGTGCCTGTATACAATGCAGATGCAAGAGCCCGGGCGTTGATGGATCAGGATGAGGGTGTCAGGCAGTTATTGTTTGAGGCATTTGGACAAAGTGTTTTCAAGGGAAGCAAACCTGACCGGAAAGCAATGGCATCTTTGGTTTTTAATAACAGGGATGCTTTGGAAACCATTAATGGCATAGTTCACCCGGCTGTCCGTTCCGATTTCCTGGCATGGCTTGAAAAGAACACCATGGCCCCCTACATAGTCAAGGAGGCAGCAATATTGTTCGAAACCGGTATGTGGAAGGAGCTTGATGGTACGGTTCTTGTTGTTGCACCTGCCGGTATCAGAGCAGAGCGGATAATGCAACGCGACGGGATGTCAGCGGAGGAGGTCAGGAAACGCATGGAAAACCAGTGGCCTGATGAAAGAAAAAAAAACCTTGCCGGCATTGTTATTGAGAACAACGACAGGAAGCCGGTGCTGCCTGTTTTGCTGGAACTGCACGAAAAACTCAGCAGGGGTATCCTGCCGGATGTATTTGACAGACGTCCGGGTAAGGATGCCTGAGGAATTTTTGTAAAGCAGAAAAGTAATATTTGCATAAAAATTTAAAATGGATATGGAGCTAAAGGATTTAATGTCAATTTCCGGATATCCCGGATTATACCGGTTTATTTCGCAGGGGCGTAATGCCATTATTGTCGAGTCGCTCAAAGACGGTAAAAAAATGAGTGCCTATTCGACCTCGAGGATAAGCTCTCTTGAGGAAATCTCTGTGTACACGGAGCAGGGCGAAATTTCGCTTGCAGAGGTCCTTGAAAGAATGCACAGGTACAACGAGGGCAGGGAGGCACCCGGTCATAAGTCGCCCCCACAGGAGCTTAAGGGTTATTTTGAGAAGGTATTGCCTGAGTATGACAGGGAGAGGGTATATGTTTCGGATATTAAAAAGATAATAAGCTGGTACAACATCCTGCTGGATCATGACCTTCCCGGCTTGATTGAAAAGTCCGTGGAGAAGGCAGAACCCTCTGCGGATGATCAGGATAACCAGGGTGAAGAGGGTGGCGCGTCCGGGAAAAAGTCAGAGGGTAAACCTGGTAGCAAGTCGGAAAGCAAACCGGCAGACAAACCAGGAACCAAACCAACAGCTGGAACCAAAGCCGGAACCAAACCAGGCGCTAAAACAGGGACCAATATAAAGGGCGGTGTAAGAAAACAAGGGAGAGGTCAGTAAAATGAGAGCGGGGCTGAAACAGATAAAGAAGTAATAGAAAAAAAGAGCGGAGAAATTCTCCGCTCTTTTAGAATCTGTTAACCCTGTTTAGTAACCCGGGTTCTGCTGAAGGCTCGGGTTTGTGCTTAGTACTCGTGCGGGGTAGGGGAACAGTTCCCTTGTTTCAGGGCTCTGATCCTTGTCCCACCAAGGTGAGGTGAACTTACCGAAACGGATAAGGTCTGTGCGCCTCCTTCTTTCTCCGAGGAACTCACGTCCCCACTCAGCCAGCATCTCATCAAGGTCAAGCATGTCGTCGGTATAGGCATGTGGCCCGTAATCGACAAAGTTCCTCTGCTTTACCGCGTTGATTGCATCGGCAGCTCCGGGTTTGCCCTGGCGTATTAGGCACTCTGCAAGTATATAGTATGCCTCGGCAAGCCTGAACTCAACCCAGTCGGCATTCATGTACCCGTCGAATGAAGCAGGGTACACAGGATACTTTACCAGCCTGATACCGGATATCTCCTCTCCCTGTGAAGTATCAGAAGCATCCCTTCCTTCACTGGCCCTGGCGACAAAATCAACGAAAAACAGATCCTGTCCGGGATACTCGTTGCTGCCAATGCCGGTCTGACCTGTTATCGGTGACTGCTGGTGGCCTTCGAGGAACATGCCGATAACCTGGCCGTAGTCTTTGTTGTCGACGCCAACAGGACCCTCAAAGTTAAAGGGCTGCTTACGCAAATCATCGTCGTGGAACAGTTCGTAGGGGTTTCCTATACCTGTTCCCCAGTCGTACATCTCGAGAGCGGTCCTGTCATAGTCCTCTACAGGTACAAACCTCGGGTGGCTTTCCCTCTCGGGGTAATCAACACCACGCACAGGCGGCTTACGTGAAGGCTGCAGGTGGAATCCGTTCCAGGGCTGACCAATAGAGCCGAAATACTGCGGCGCCTGGTAGTGGTAGAACGGGTTATAGTTGTTATAGTTACCTGTGTAGGTGTAGTCGCGTGCAAATCCGTAGATTACTTCCCCTGAGCTGTATGCATTGTCATGGACGAACGGGCCGTAGAAAGTATCGTCAAGCTGGAAATCGCCGTACACACCATCAATGATGTCGCGTGCAATCTGCTCGGCTTCAGCGTATCGCGGCACACCTGTCCACACCTCTGAGTTAAGGTAATAACGTGCAAGCAGAAGTTTGGCAGCAGCCTGGTTTAGCCTTCCGCGGCCATCCCTGTAATTTTGCCTTGGCATCAGTGCCGAAGCCTCTTCCAGCTCCTGTACCGCCCAGTTGAAAACCTCTTCACGCGATGAAGGATCGGGCGGAGTTCCAGATGAAACTTCAGAAATGGGTACAGTTCCCCACCAGCTTATAAGGTGATAATAGTAGTGTGCCCTTAGTATGCGCATCTCATTAATATGCATCTGCTGCATCTCCGGGGTGAGGCTGCCCGGAATCTCGGTGTAGTCAAGAGCGCCGAGTTCGTCAATCAGGGTATTGCTGAGGGCGACCCCAATAAAGGCACCTCTCCAGGTCCCGTAAATCTCAGGTTCCTCTGAAGTCCATTCATGCCTGTGGAAGCGGATGAATTTACCCTGGTCATACCAGTGGCCGCCTTTCTGGGTGACCACCATCTGGTCGGCAGTCAGCTCCTCAAGTACATATGCATCGAAAGTGTTGGTAAAGAACCACCTGCCGTGCTCATAAACACGAAGTATGGCGGCCGTTACCTCCTCTTCGTTGTTGTAGAAGTTATCCCTTGAAATTCCGCTGTATAGCGTCTCATCAAGATCTGTACAGGAAAATACCGTAACAGATATTAATAAAAACAAAAATAATTTTCTCATAGTATTATATATTATATGGCATTAAAATCCAAGATTTACACCAAGGGTGAATACTGTGGTACGCGGGAAGAATGTACGACCGTCAATGCCCGGTGTCAGCCCTGTTGTATTAACCTCCGGGTCGAGTCCGCTGTACCCTGTTATAGTCCACACGTTCTGCGCTGTGGCGTTGACCCTGAGTGAACGGATATTGGGGTTGTTCAGGTCGAATGTATAACCCACGCTTAGGTTATCGAGCTTCACATAGTCGCCCCTCTCCAGGTAGTAGTCGGAGTACTGTACAGCGGCATCAATATGCGCGTATTTGTCAAGAAGGTCCTGTAGCTGATTGTAGGAAGCAAGCAGTGTGCGGTTTGCATAGTACATCGGCTTCATGTTGAGTATGTCGTACATGAACTCGCCCCTGAAGAACACGTTGAAATCCCAGTTCCCGTATGTGAGCCTTGCATTCAAACCGCCGTTCATCTTCGGGAGCCCGTTTCCTATATACTGTCTGTCATCAAGTGTCATCTGGTCGGGTGTAGCTATTGATCCGTCCTCCTTGTAGAAAAGCCAGTTGCCGTCGTCGGTAAATCCGTGGTGCTTGTAGCCGTAGAAGCTTCCCACCCTTACACCTTCCTCAAGGCGCATTGCATCGCCGAGGCTGCCGGGTGCCGGAAGGCCGGCCATCTGAATGTAACCACGGGTGTACACGTCATCTGACAACCTTGTCAGCTCATTATGCAGGTATGCCCAGTTGACTGAAGTGGTAAAGCGAAGATCGCCGCGGTCTATCACCACAGCTTCTGCAAAAACCTCAACACCCCTGTTTGACATGGTGCCCACGTTGGTGAAGATGTTTGAATGCACGTTCGGGGGCATCGGTGCGTCGTAAGTAAACAGCAGGTCCTCCGTAGTCCTGTCATACAGGTCTATCGATCCCCTGAGCATATTATTGAAGAGTGCAAAGTCAACACCCAGGTTAGTCTCCCTCTTTCTCTCCCACCTGAGGTAGGGGTTGGGATTCTGCGCCGGTCCCCATCCGGTTATCCACCTGCCGGTGATATGGTCATAGTATGTACCGAATGATGAAAGTGTAACGAGGCTCCTGTAGGGGTCGAATGCCTGGTTACCGGTCTCACCGTAGCCCAGCCTCACCCTCAGGTTATCTACAAAGTCGACATTCTGCATGAACTCTTCGTTGCTTACTCTCCAGCCCAGTGATACGGCGGGGAATGCGCCCCACTTGTTGTCCCTTCCGAACTTGGATGAACCTTCATACCTGATACTTGCAGTAACAAGATACTTATCGTCAAGAGAGTAGTTCACCCTTGAGAAGAATCCGATCAGCGTGCTTTCGTTTTTGTATGTACCCATATCTGCGCGGCCCTCTCTCAGGAAGCGGCCAGCTCCCATGTTGTACCAGTTGGTTGCATCGGTCATGAAATCGCGGTTGGTTGCAGAAAAGCTGTCGTATGAGAAATCCTGGTAGCTGTATCCGGCAAGTACATTAACGCGGTGGCGGTCTATATCCTGCAACGTGTATTCCAGTGTCATGTCGAGGGTGTTGTTTACCCAGAACTGGTCGCTGCGGTTAGCCTGTCCCGCGTAGTCGCTGTTGCGTGACTGGTAGGAATCACGTGTTATGTACTGGTGGTTCTTTGTCATATTGTTCTCATATGAGTAGAACAATGAAGCCTCCAACCCGTCAGTTATGGTAAGGGTATTCCTGATGCTTCCCAGGAAAAGGTTGCGGTTGTTTCCTATCTGGTACTGGGTAAGCCTTGCAACAGGGTTGAAATAGTTGTGCTGTCCCAGCGGGTCATGGTACATCCCCGGATTGTCGGGATCCCATACCGGCGAAGTGGGGTTGCGGGTAATAGCCTGCTCAAAAGCGCCGTAATCTGTATTTTCGACATCGATAAATGTGTTCTGCAGGTTCATCTGCACCCTCCATCTGTCATCGAGTCCCGTATGGTTAAGGCTGATCCTGCCGCCAAAGTTTCTCCGGGAGGTTTCCATCACGATAGGGTTGGCATCCCTGTAAAGGATGCTGGCACGGTACTGGGTATTTTCAGAACCGCCCGTCATCGCGAAGTTGTGGTTCTGGGTGAACGGGGTTCTCAGCAGCTCCGAATACCAGTCGGTTGAATGGCCGTGATCCTGGTGCTGGGGAAGCTCTCCCTGAGCGATAAGGTCTCTGTACTGCCCGGCAGTAAGAACCTCCGGGCGCTCAGATATTGTTTCGGTCTGGAAGTAGGAGCTGTACTCGAACTGGGCAACTTCAGTGGCCCTCCCCGATTTGGTGGTAATGATTATCACACCGTTTGTACCCCTCGTTCCGTAGATGGCGGCAGCCGACCCGTCCTTCAGCACCTCTATCGACTCAATCTCATCCTGTGCAAGGCTTGACATGTCGGCGCCCGGCACTCCGTCAATAATGACAAGCGGACTGCGTCCGGCGCTGATCGAAGAAACACCCCTCAGCTGGATACTTGCACTTGCGTTGGGATCGAAAGATGTGCGCGATATGGTAAGTCCGGCTACACGTCCCTGGATCAGGTCCATCGCGTTTCGTGCGGTGCCTGGGTTGAAATCCTCCGACCTTACCGAGGCGATTGACGATGTTACGTCTTCTCTTCTCATGGTACCGTAACCTACGGCTACGACCTCTTCAAGGGCAATAGCCGATTCTTCGAGTACCACGTTTATGGTGGTACGGTTGTCAACCGCTACCTCCTGCGATTCAAAACCTACGAATGAGAATACCAGTATTGCATCTGCAGGTGCCTGAAGGGAATATTCACCCTCAAAATTTGTTATTGTGCCGGTTGTGGTTCCCCTTACAAGCACGTTCACACCGGGCAGGGGGTCTCCGCCGGGATCGGTAACAGTACCGGTGACGGTGATCTGTTGCATGGCCTCAGCGCTGATATCAGAACCGGTGGCCCGGGCTGACAATGGCAGCGCGAAACTTACCAGGAATACCATGCAGGCAGTTATGATCATCCTGCCTGTATGCCTGAAATTGGAATAATCATGAGATGTTTTTCTCATGAAGTCAGACTTTTTCTTCATGTTGGGTTTTTTTTAATTATACAATTGTTTGTATTTCCGTAACTGCACATATATGCAGCCTTCCGGAAAAGGTTTAAGCTGGTATTGCTATATTGCCGGTATCATGTTATAGCTAAGGTGCATCAGGCTGGAAGCCGTTTTCTTAATTATACCACTTCCGGCATTTACTAAATGTTTCAGATTCTTACAGGCTTGTTTCATAGGCAGTTTTTTTAATTTAACACTATGTTATAATAATATTATCATCAGCCTCCACGAGTTCATGAAGGCAGTACTTCTGTTTATAATGTGTTAAAATTCCCGCGGCTGTTTTCCCGGCAGTTTCTTTCAGCAGGACAATAATATAATTCATGTAATATTGTCCAATGACCAATCAATCAGTCCGCTAAGGCTTTATATGTTTTTAACATACGACCCAAAAATATGGTAATTAATATGGCTTGTGTATGATTTTTGGCATAATATTTTGTTAAAGAAAGTTAAGGGGGCAGATGGCTGATTGCTCAGGGGCCCGCGTTGACGCTGATCCCTGCATGGACTTGCGGGTCTTTGCCCTGCAGTTTTGTGTTGATTTTGCTTTGATGGGAATCCTTCAAAGGTTTAGACAGCAGGTACGGCCGGTAATTATTTTGCAAAATGGCATGGGGGGATTGGCTTTCCATGATAAATTCCAATCTTTAATGGCCGGGTAAACACAGCTTTGTATCATTTTATATAAAGCGAAACAAAATTAGAACACCGGCTTTGCAACCGAAAGGCTGAATATTGCATCTATATAGTAATAACATTTTTTAAGATATAGGTCACCAGGCCATTCAGGGAGACCGGAAATTTCCCGCGCTGGCCATGTTTTTTCTGTTTGTCAGAACACAGGCGGAGTTAAATTTCGTTGTTGTAATCCACTGATAATTAAAATTTTGTTCAATCCTGATCACCTTTTTTCCAGACGATAGTTAAATTTTTAAATTAAATTAACAAATCATTTTGTTTTTATTTTTTTGTCCATATATTTGGGCTGTTTAGTAATTGATTAATCTGATAGAGCCTGTATGGGAAGAATCAATTAAGTTTCATTTTAAATCAATTCCGGCACAAAACAGTTTTGCTTTGTGTCTGTTTTTAATTTAACCTTAAAACCTTACACATTTATGAAAAAACTACCTAAAAGCGGAAATTTGTTCTCTTCAACGGAACATTTCCGAAAAAAAAGCTCTTGGATTACCAAGATCACGAGCGCTTTCCTGGTAATGTTCCTGTGTGCGTTTCAGCTCAGCGCCCAGGATCACAGGGTTACCGGTACGGTTACCGACCCTGACGGGGTTTCCCTGCCGGGAGTGAACGTGATTGTTGAAGGAACGACCATTGGCGCTGTAACCGATGTTGACGGGATGTTTGCGTTTTCGGCACCCAGCCCTACATCAATACTTGTAATATCATATGTGGGATATTCAAGGCAGCGTGTACCCATTGAGGGGCGCGATGTGATCGATGTGGTGCTTCAGCCGGAGCTCCGGGCCATAGACGAGATCGTTGTCGTAGGTTACGGTACCCGTATGAGGGAGGAGCTGACAGGGTCGGTTTCAACCATGGCGGGCGACCGTATGGAGATATCGACTGCTCCCAGCACCATGGGGCGCGTACAGGGCCAGGTGTCCGGTGTAACCGTTACCACGGCCAACACACCCGGCGGTGACGCCACAGTACGTGTTCGCGGACTCGGTACGATAAACGATGCCAATCCGCTCTACATCATTGACGGAGTACCCTCCGGACCAGGCAACAACCTTAATCCCAACGATATCGAGTCGATATCAATCCTGAAGGACGCTTCTTCGGCGGCCATTTACGGGACAAGGGGTGCGAACGGCGTTATCATTATTACCACCAAAAGAGGGCGTGTTGGACAAAGGCCCCAGGTCAACTTTAACGTCCGTACCGGTATTACCCAGGCAGTGAACCAGTATGACCTGCTCAACACGGCTGAATATGGAGAGATGCTCTGGATCGAAGCCCAGAACAGGGGGCTGACTCCTGGCGTTGACTATGCACATCCGCAGTACGGTGACGGTGCAGAGCCCAGGATACCCAACTATATCCTGCCTGGCGGTGCTATGAGCGTCGACCACGGGCTTTACAGGTATCCCGATTTTCCGATATTCGAGGCCAGTGTGCCCGGCACAAACTGGTATGATGAGATCTACCGGAACGGGCTTGTACAGGAGTACGACATGTCGGTTACAGGAGGCGGTGAGAATATGACATATTCATTCTCCGGAAGTTATCTCAACGAGGAAGGTATGCTTCAGCATACAGGCTTTGAGAGGTTCACCTTCCGTAACACGGCAGATGCCCGGTTTAACAACTGGCTCCAGGCAGGGCAGTCAGTCCAGGTTATAAATACCAGCGACTACGGCAACCTGGGAGATAATTCAGAAGGAAATGTGATCTCCAATGCTTACCGAGCACAGCCAATAATTCCCGTGTACGATATTGAAGGCAACTTTGCCGGTTCCAGGGCTCCCGGTATGGGTAACTCGAGCAACCCGGTAGCGATGCTTTACCGTGCAAGGAATAACGGCGGACAGTGGTTCAGGATACTGGGTAACATATTCGGTGAGGCCACCCTGTATGACGGGCTTGTCTTCAGATCTACTCTTGGTTACAACTACGGCCAGTGGAACGGCTGGTGGGCCTCGATTGCCAACTTCGAGCATTCAGAACCCCAAAGGATTGACGGCTTCTCCAGGAGCAACAACTACTCGCTCCAGTGGAACTGGTCAAATACACTCAGCTACCAGACAACTTTCGGCGATGACCACCGCCTGAATGTGATAGTCGGCACCGAGG
>SLRB01000066.1 GCA_007131165.1 Bacteroidales bacterium
CCTGAAAGATTGACGGAGATTACAGCAGCGGGTACTGTCCGGGATTTTCACCCGGTTCCCTTTTCATCCGGCATGCATGAAGATGCAGACCGGAACCAATCCTTGTGCAAATATAGAATTATTATTTATCATTCGATACGGTTCATTGAATATTTAACCCATTTACTTATAAACAACCGGCAGGGGTCTCTGTTAATTTTTATAAATTTACCTGAATTTAAAACTCTCCTTATATACTGAAAATGGAACACGTATCACCCCGGAAAAGGATACAAGACCTCAGGAAGAAGCTTGATGAGCATAATTACCGTTATTATGTACTGGCCGATCCTTTGGTAAGCGACTTTGAATATGACAGGATGATGGACGAGCTGATCAGGCTCGAAAACGAACACCCCGAATATTTTGACCCTGCATCTCCTTCGCAGCGTGTCGGCAGCGATATAAGCAGGGAATTTACCCAGGTGCGTCACAAATATCCAATGTTGTCGCTTGGTAATACCTATTCGCGCGAAGAGCTTGCAGAATTTGATAAACGGGTAAGGAAGGCCGTACCGGCAGGATATGATTATGTTTGCGAGCTGAAGTATGACGGGGTGGCGATAAGCCTGACATATGAAGAGGGGGTTCTTACACGTGCAGTCACACGGGGTGACGGCGAAAAGGGTGATGATGTGACCCTTAATGTAAAGACTATACGCAGCGTCCCATTGCGGTTGAAGAGTGAAGGATACCCTTCTCTTTTTGAGGCAAGAGGTGAGATACTTATGCCTCGGGCCGGATTTGAAAAACTGAATGAGGAAAGGAGGAGACGGGGGGAGAACCTCTTTGCCAATCCCCGTAATGCTGCTGCGGGCACACTGAAGATACAGAATTCATCGATCGTTGCCGGAAGGCCACTCGATTGCATTGTATTTGGAATGATGGGCGAGGGACTGCCTCACGAACTGCATTATGAGAACCTTTTGAGTGCAGGTGAATGGGGTTTTAAGATCTCCGGGCACACACGTAAATGTTCTTCACTTGAAAAGGTGTATGACTTTATAGATCACTGGCAGGAGCACAGGACCGATTTACCGTTCGATATTGACGGTGTGGTTGTCAAGCTCAACGACTTCAGATTGCACAGGAAACTGGGTTATACAGCAAAGACTCCCCGGTGGGCTATTGCTTATAAATATTCGGCAGAACGTGCAGCAACAAAACTTCTGTCGGTTGATTTCCAGGTAGGAAGGACCGGGGCCATAACACCGGTGGCAAACCTGGAACCGGTACCTCTTGCCGGCACAACGGTAAAACGTGCTTCGCTGCATAATGAAGACCAGGTGAAGCAGCTCGATATTCATGAGGGAGATACTGTTTTTGTAGAGAAAGGGGGGGACATAATCCCAAAGATAGTAGGAGTGGATACCGGCAGGCGCAGCAAGGGAAGCAGGCCGGTCGAATATGCCGTCAAATGTCCCGCGTGCGGCACAAAGCTTACAAGACTTCCCGGTGAGGCCAAAAGCTATTGTCCGGCCCAGAATACCTGTTCACCCCAGATACTGGGCAGGATTGAGCATTTTGTCAGCCGCCGTGCCATGAATATAAATATGGCCGGAGCAACTGCAAAGCTTTTGGTTGATAACGGGCTGCTTAGTAATGTGGCCGATCTTTACCGTCTGAAGGCAAATGACCTGGAGCAACTTGAAAGGTTCGGCCGGAAATCGGCTCAGAACCTTGTTAGAAGCATTGAAGAATCGAAGAGCAGGCCCTGGAACAGGCTGCTCTATGCTTTAGGGATACGTTTTGTCGGAGAGACTGTGGCCGGGAAACTGGCAGCTGCATTTCCATCAGCCCGCCAGTTGATGGATGCAGACAAGGAACAGCTGCTGGGAGTTGATGAGGTAGGAGAGAAGATAGCCGGTAGCATTGCCAGTTATTTTTCAGTCGGATCAAACAGGGAGATTATCGAAAAGCTAAGTGAGGCAGGAGTTACAATGGAGCAGGATACTTCACTTGAACAACCTTCCGTAGGCAAGCTTAAAGGCAAAAAGTTCGTAATCTCAGGTAGTTTTTCCAGGCACTCCAGGGATCAGCTTAAACTGCTTATTGGTCAGAACGGCGGGAAAAACGTGTCGGCCGTATCTTCAAATGTTGATTATCTGCTGAAAGGTGAAAGTGCAGGGCCCTCAAAGCTGAAAAAAGCAAGTGAGCTGAATATTAAGGTAATTACCGAAGATGAGTTCGAACAGATGCTGGAGGGCTGACACTTTATGAATTTTTGTGATCGTAAGCCCTTGATTTTTTCTTAATATTGCACTTTATTCCTTAACATAAAAAAATATCAGCCAGTGTCATTTTTGGAAGGTTTAAGAAAAAAAGCAGCGTCAGTAATTCTCAGGTACAATATCAGGAAGGTGAACCGCAGAAAGCAGTTTATGAACCTTTCCGATGTACGGACCGTTGGAGTTCTGTTCAGTCCTTCTGAAAATAATGGTTTCGGGCCTGTTCATGAATTCATCCGTCAGCTTTCCAGGGAGGGTAAGCAGGTATACGCCATTGGTTATATTGATAAAAATGCAGTTCCTGATAACTTCTTGTTGAGGCAGGGCTACAATTTTCTGTGCAGGCATGACCTGAACTGGTTTTTCAGGCCGGAAGCGGATTTTGTGAATGATTTTATTGAAAGGGAGCTGGATCTGCTGGTTAATTTGAGTTTCGAAGATTACCTTCCGCTCGATTATATCCATTCGTTGTCCAGGGCAAGGTTCAAGACCGGAAGGTTCAGGGTCGATGACAACGAAACTACCGACCTTGCTATCGATGTCAGAAACAAAAGAGATACAAAATACCTAATTGAGCAGATAATTCATTATTTGCAGATAATTAACAGGAAACAACAACAATAATTATGTCAAAAAAACTATTTCAGGGAACCGGGGTAGCCGTTGTTACCCCATTCAGAGACGATGAAAGCATCGATTTCGTTTCAATGGGAAAAGTCATTGAACATCTTATCGATGGCCAGGTGGAATACATTGTAGCCCTCGGTACTACCGGCGAATCGGTCACTCTTAACCATGATGAAAAGACAGCGGTAATAAATTATGTGCTTGAGACTGTAAACAATCGTGTGCCCGTTGTTATGGGTGTAGGTGGGAACAACACCCACGATGTGGTGCATGCTGTCCAGGAGGTATGCGATGAAAACCTTCCCCTGGCAGGAATTCTCTCTGTTTCTCCTTATTACAATAAGCCCACCCAGGAGGGAATATACCAGCATTACAAAAAGCTGGCATCTGTATCCAGTTTGCCGCTTATCATATACAATGTACCCGGACGTACCGGGCAGAACATAACTGCCGAAACTACAGTCAGGCTGGCAAGGGATTGCAGGAACATTATTGCCACCAAGGAGGCATCCGGCAATTTGAACCAGATCAACTACATACTGAAGAACAAACCTAAAGACTTTATGGTCATATCAGGGGATGACCAAATGACACTTCCCATGATCGCACTCGGGGCATCGGGGGTGATATCTGTATCGGCCAATGCTTTCCCCTTTGAATTTTCGGAAATGGTAAGACTGGCACTTCGTGGAAAACTTAAAAAGGCACAATCATACCAGAATGCAATGCTGGAACTGATGGATGCCCATTTCGTAGAGGGTAATCCGGCCGGAGTAAAAGCAAGCCTTAGCATCAGGAACCTGGTTCAGAACAATCTGAGGATGCCTCTCTGCAAGGTATCCACACCTACCTACAACAAGATCAAATCATTGATCAATGAATTAGACAAGGTCAGGGAGAGCCTCCCTGCCGGAACATGACCGGCGGGGAGACCTTTGTTCTATCTATTTAAGGTACCTGGCGAGCCAGTCAAGGAATTCATGATACCAGAAGACCGAATTTTGGGGTGAAAGGATCCAGTGGTTTTCGTCAGGATAATAGATGAGCCTGGCATCAAGTCCCATTCTTTTGTATATCCCATAAACCAGGAGCCCGTGGCCTACCGGTACCCTGTAGTCAAGCTCGCCGTGTATTATCAGCATTGGTGTGCTGAAATTGTGCGCGAACATGGCGGGGTTTGCCTCCATCAGCCTGTCGAAATTTTCCCATGGCGATCCGCTGTACTGGTGAGGCCGGTACCAGGTATAATCGGCCGAAAACTGCATATGTATATTGTATACCCCCGCGTGGTTGACAAGACACGCGTACCTGTCGGTGTGCCCTGCTATCCAGCTTACCATATAGCCTCCGTAAGAACCGCCCGTGGCAGCCATTCTTGTTTCGTCAATAAATCCCCTTTCTATCATATAGTCAGTTGCCTTCATTATATCCCTGAAAGGCAGTTCGGCATGTGATCCGTGTATTGACTGGGCGAACTCCTGCCCGAAACTCGTTGAACCATGAAAGTTTGGCAGCGCCATGACATAACCGGGTTCTGCAAAAACGTGGGCGTTCCATCTGTAGTGCCACTGGTCGCCGAATATACTATGCGGTCCTCCGTGTATCATAAGGACGAGGGGATATTTTTTGTCAGGGTCAAACCCGGGCGGATAAACAATATACATCTGTATATCAACATCATTTGCGCCCTTATAGGTCACATTTTCAACAGTGCCCAGATCAAGTCTGTCCATTATGCCGGCATTGACTGATGTAAGGCGCCGGATGTTCTGTCCTGACAGGTTTGTGATGAATATGTCGGCGGGACTGTTAAGGTTGTCGTGTGTGAATATGATATCGCCGGCAGGTGTGACCTTCAAATTGTTGTTGTTACCCTCATCATAAAGTATGGTATAGGCTCCGCCCTCCGAAGGAATTGAGAAAACTGGTTTTTTGGCCTGGTATTGTGCGTGGAAAATAATTGTGTTACCGTCGGGGGACCACTGCCACTGCTCACATGAGAGATCTATGTCTGCAGTTATGTTGCGGTGAGTTTCATTTTCTCTGTCGAATACCACCATCTGCACATTGTCGGCATAGAAATCGGCCTGGTTCTGCATTCCGTAGAGGATCAAGGATCCGCAGGGACTGTATACGGGGTTTAAGTCGTCGGCAGGGTTGTGGGTGGTGATGTTTTTCATGTCGCCGCTGCCATCGGTGGGCAGCAGGAAAATGTCGTAATTCAGTTTTTCGAACGGCTCGGGTATGCTGTTCATTGATACTGCTATTTCCTCTCCGTCCGGTGCGATGTCGTATGACACACCCCCCATCATTGCAAAATAGTTGGATGTTCCAGGCATCAGGTCGGTTACCTCACCGTTTTCGATATCAACTGAAAAAAGGCGGGGGAAGAAACCGTCAGTCAGCCACCTGTCCCAGAACCTGTACATCACGTTTTCGGTAACCTTGGCTGTCATCCTGCTCTCCCTCTGCTCTTTGATAATCTCTTCCAGCAGTTCGAAATCTCCGTTATAGCCGGGATGAATATTTGCGGCGAATGCAATTTTATTGCCACCGGGGAACCATTTAGGTGCAAAAACGCCGACCGGAAGGCCGGTGATCCTTTTTGGCTCGCTCAGCCCGTATTCGATGATGTATATCTGTGCTGGCCTGCCGTCTCTGCGGCTTACAAACCCAATATTTTTCCCTTCCGGGCACCAGAAGGGGGCAGACTCCCTGCCGGTATAAGTCAGCTGTTTTTTTTCACCGCTCTTGTTGTCAAGTAGATAGATGAAGCTTGACGACTCATTGGTTTCGAGGTCATAGCCGGTAAGAGTAAACAGGGTCCGGTGCCCGTCGGGAGATACAACAGGGGCGCCTATCCTGCGCATCTGCCAGAGGTGTTCGGCTGTAAACCCGGTCAGGTTATCAGCTTTTACATTTATAAAAAGTGCTGCAGCCAGAATCAGTATAAATGATTTTTTCATAACAGGTTATTTTGGGTTATTTTAAACAACAAACACTTGCAAATTTATAAACTAAACCGGAATGAATTGCAGATAAATTGAAGCAATTATCGCTCGTTTAAGATATGGCCAATGCTGTCATTGACCCTGGTATGGCACTCCCTCAATGATCCAGCCGGCCGGCTCATAACCCCTCAGGTGATAATCAAAGTACTCCTTCATCCTGATGGTATAGTCAAGCTTGTTTGGATATTTCTGCGGGTGATGCGGTTCGTCGCGGTACTGGAGGAATATGATATCCTTTCCCGCCCGGCGCATGGCCAGGTAGAGCTCGATGGACTGTTCCCAGGGTACCGCCTCGTCGACATCGCCGTGCATGATGAGCAGGGGGGTATTGATCTCGTGTGCGTAAAACAGGGGAGAATTCTCGATATAAAGGTATCTCCGGTCAAAGATCGATGAACCCAGGCGGCTCTGCCCCGTCTCATACTGGAACTGCCGTGCCAGTCCGCTTCCCCACCTGATGCCTCCATAGGCGCTTGTCATGTTCGATACAGGAGCGCCGGCTATTGCCGCCCTGAATATGTCGGTCTGCGTTACCACGTATGCCGTCATGTAACCGCTCCATGAATGGCCGTGAAGCCCGATTGCGCCGGGGTCGGCAATACCTGTTTCAACCAGCTTTTGCACACCCGGCACCAGGGCATTGACTGCCGACATGCCAGGCCTGCCAATCTTGAAGTGTATGTCGGGCAGGAAGATTACGTAACCGTTGCTTGCGTAGTAGCCGAATGAGGGCCTGTGGTTTATCACAGTCTGGTTGAAGTCGTGAAGTCTCTGGGAGAACTGTTCGTAGTAGTATACAAAAACAGGATATCGTTTTGAGGGGTCATAATCGCCGGGTTTGATAACTATACCATCAAGAGGGACCCCGTCGGCCGACGTAAAAGACACCAGCTCTGCAGTGCCCCAGTTGAATGGCTCAATCTGGCTTCCCAGGTCAGATACCTTTACCGGGTTCCTGAACCGCCTGTTTGTGATCCAGAGGTCGGGGAACTCATCGTACGACTCGCGGGTATATACGATAGTCCGTTCATCACCCGAAAGAAGCCTGAACCTCAGGTTCCTTCCTTCGTCCAGCAGCAGGTTAACCCCCTGCCTGTCAACCCTGGCCGACCATAATGCCCTCTCCTTGGTCCTCTCATTATAACCTTCGAGGTAAAGCTCTTCGCGGTTGCCTGTAAGCGGTTCATCATCAAGCCGGCGGACCCTGAACACGGTTTCAGTACCACGCCCCTCGCCGTTGGTTATATTTACCATATTGCCGGTTTTCAGGTTTGCCCTCCATATATCGTACCGGTCGTAGATGAGCACCGATTCTCCGTCTTCAAGCCATCCTGCCGTACGGTAGCTTGACGGTGGAGCCGGCCGGTCCATCGTTTCATTGTAAAAAGGCACATCAATATCTTTGGTGATATTACTGGTGGTCCCGGCCTCCACATCATATGAGTGCCAGTGCCGGTCGTCGAAGAACAGCAGGAACCTGCCGCCGGGCGACAAAGCTGCTACATCCTGGTGTTCGCTGGTTACAAGTGTTTTTTCGCCGTCAAGCAGGTTTACAACATAAATATCCCTGAACCTGCCTTCCCATGTAATTCTCTTGCTATAGGGCAAAGAGGTAGATGCAAGGGCATAATTCCCTTTCGGGGAAGGGACCAAATCGGGAACATCTTCGTCGGCCAGTATGACAATCCTGTCCTGATCGATATGGTATACCGAAAACAGGTTTTGCCGCCTCAGCTGGTTCCACTGTATCTTTTCATGGGTTTTTATAAGCGGATCTTCGCCGTGCCATACATCGATACCTGCCTGGTGCCTGATCGAGTCGAGCTCAGATTTGAATTCCGTGTTATCCTGGCTTGCAGCAGCGAAGCGGTCGGGCCTGAACCCGAAGAACAGCATTTTGCCGTCATTGCTCCACCTCAGGCTGTTGTCGAACGGCAGGAACATACCCGGGGGGGCATCTTCCTGACCCGCCAGCATACGGGGTGACACTTTGCCTGCCGCCCATACAAAAAGGCATGCCGTTTCCACGGTATCCTTTTCCATATCTTCTGCCCTTATCCAGGCCAGCTTCCTGTCTTTTTCATGCCATGTGAACCTGTTGAACTTTGTTTTGCCTGTTGTATCAATTACCCGGTACTGTGAGCTCAGATCGGAAAGCGGCAGCCAGTAAAGTCCGTTGTTGCTCTCAAGGGTATCATTAACCGTGAAGACCAGCATTGTTGAAAGGCTGTCAACCGTATAGGAGTCAACAAACGGCAGGGTTATGTCTGCATTGTTCCCGAAGTTCCTTACGTAAAGGGGAGTTCCCGCCTGCTTCAGCTTCTCGTTCTCTTCTTTGGTGAGGGTTGTGTCTTCAACAGCATGGTGATGAACGAACAG
>SLRB01000361.1 GCA_007131165.1 Bacteroidales bacterium
CGGGGGTAATTGTTAGTATAAAGGATTCTTTTTCATTGAACATATTAATCATTTGTTCAACAATGTCTGTTTTACGGTGCCTGTCAACCGGAATGCCTCCCAAAACCCTGAGCAGGTTACCCAGGGGAAACCAGAATAGCTCTTTCTTTATCATCACCTGGGCTTTAATTCCTGCCGCAAAACAAAAAAGCTTACCTATCACATAATCCCAGTTGCTGGTATGGGGAGCTACCACAAGTACGTATTTTTTTTCAGACGGAAATTTACCGACCTGTTTCCAACCCCAGGCTTTAAGTATCAAACCGCTAATATTCCCTCTCATTTAATCAATTTTACTACTGTCTTCTTTCTTTTTTCCACGGAATTTCCTCTTTTTTTTACCGGGCATTGTTGAGTTCCAGAATCCTTCACGATCCATCTTACCCCATCCTTTTTTGCCCCTCAGGTAATCAAAATTCCCTTTTATCGCCCAGGCAACTGTAAGGGGGTGAAACAGAAAAGGCTCCAGAAAAGCCGTCCCGATTAGTTTAAGCACGTCCCGTTTCCTTTCGTATTTATGAAATGTCATTTCTTCGAACAGGACTGCCCAAACTGAAAGAGATACTGCAAATGTATATACAAATCCAAAAAGAAGCAGGACAAAGGGCCAGTTCGGAGAGCTAACAATGGCATAGATAATAAAAAAGGTCAGAGCAAAGAATTCAATAATAGGTGCCAGCCATTCAAAAAAGAACCAGTAGGGATAGCCAAGCATTCCAAATTTGCCATATTTGCGGCGGAAGAATATGTTTTTATGCTCAAACAGTGTTTCAACGGTTCCCCTTGTCCACCGGTTTCTTTGCCGTGCCAGAACTTTAAGCGTTGATGGCACCTCTGTCCAGCATAAAGGGTCGGGAATATAAGTAACTTCGTATGGTTCTCCCTTTTCTGCCATATAGCGCCGCATCCTTACAACCAGCTCCATATCTTCACCAACGGTCTTTATGCTGTATCCCCCGCACTTAATTACTGTTTCCCTGTCGAACATCCCAAGTGCACCTGAAATAAGCAATAGTCCGTCAAGTTTGGCCCAGGCCATCCGCCCCATCAAAAACGCCCTTGTATATTCAAGAACCTGAACTCTTGCCAGGAATTTTTTCGGCAGGTGCACTTCCCTGATCTGCCCGCCCTGGATATCACAGGAGTTTGCTATCCTTACAACACCTCCTGTTCCTATAACTTTCTTGTCTGTTTCCTCCAGGAACGGCTTAACCATTTTTAAAAGAGCATCCGGTTCCATTATAGAATCTACATCAATGCTGCATATAAGCTGCTTATGACTGACGTTGATCCCTGCATTAAGGGCATCGGCTTTCCCGCCGTTAATTTTATCAATTACTGTAAGGTTATAAAAAGAGCGGTTTTTTGATTTATAAACCCCCCTGATTCTCTGACAAGGTATCCTGTAATCAAAAAAATAGTTTACTTTTTCAAGATCATATGCTTCTATAATCTTTTCAAGGGAATTATCAGTGCTTCCGTCATTGACCACTATTACATCAAAATTGTTGTAATAAAGCGAAAGAAGTGCCCTTACATTTTCAACTATCGTATTAGATTCATTGAAAGCCGGTGCAATAACAGATATAGAAGGTGTAAGTGGAGCGAGAATTATGGAATTGTAATCGATATAACTGTTTTTTCTCAGATAAATGCGGAGGGTCAATGCCGAGAATATTGCAAGCAAAACATAGGCAGTAAATATGGATAGTGTAATGATAAGCACCATATTCCTGAGAAACCAGCCAATTATATTAAAGATATATTCCATATCATATTCTTTTGTCGAGTACGTGCCTGATGATGATTTTGTAGTTTTTATAATCGGAGCCCATAAGTTTTTCCAGTGCTCTTTCACCAGATTCACCCATATCCCGGAGTGCTCTTGCAGCTGCAATTTGCAGTTGAACATCCTCTTCCTTATCAATCACCATTACGAGAAAATTTATAGTTCTTTCTTCGCCTATTCTGCCAAGTGCAATTATTATTTCCAGCTGGTTTTCATATATCTCATTCTTATAGTGGTGCTTCAGCGAATGAACAGCTTCCTTAATATGAAGCTGCCCCAGCACAATAATTG
The DNA here is from genome assembly GCA_007131165.1 of Bacteroidales bacterium. Taxonomy (GTDB): domain Bacteria; phylum Bacteroidota; class Bacteroidia; order Bacteroidales; family PUMT01; genus PXAP01. Next base: position 2,120 of record SLRB01000361.1, read on the forward strand.
CTGTCCTCCTTATCTCTTCGTCCTCATTGTCAAGGAGGTCTGCTACCTTCTGCCAGGATCCCTTCTGGTTAAAAACCCTGATCATTCTAAGCGCAAATAAAACCACAGTATGGTTTGCGGAATCAAGCCATCTTTCAAATCGCGGCACTTCAAGGTCGTATCCTACTATCATTTCGTGAACATTCAACTGTTCCCAGGGGGTAAACGGACGCTGAAGGTGGTCGAGGAAGCCAAACCTGTCATGGTCATTTAAACGAACAAGAGCCAGTTGTGCTTCCATACGAAGTATACTGTTACTGCTATGCAGGCTTTTAATAATTTCATTATTGGCGTCTTTGATGTTCATAAAAGCAAGTTCGCGGAACCCCTTTATTTTTACGTGCCACTTCCTGCTTTGTGCCTTGATTCTTGAATCTACATCCAGGCTCAGCCTGTAATAGAGTCCCCTTAGTTTTTCAGCCGCATCACCCGATAAGTTGACAATAAGGTCTCTCATCTCTTCCATTAGCAAGACCCGCTTAAAGTCATTGCCGGCAATCTTTTCAATCCTTTCAGGTACCTGACTGTCATCTTCTTCGCCAAACAGGTAATCCATCAGCAGAGCCTGATACTTCTCTTTCAGTTCCTGTCGCTGCCGGTCCTGTATCTGCAATTTGTTGCGGTGCATCAATATGAATACAAGCAGGATGATCATCGAGATAATGGAGTATATAATGACAAGTACCAGTATCTGTATCAGCGCCGTCGATTTTTCAAAATCGACGGGTATCAGCAGAAACCAAATTTCAGGTTGCCCTCTTTTTGTTTCGATATTTTTAATACGCTTTCGCGGAAGTTGCTCGTGTGGCCTGATTACGAAAGCCTGCTCATAAAAGCCGATTGCCTTATCATAATTTCTTTGCATCTCCGCCCATTCTGCCCTGTTAATTAGCATTCTGTAGCTGGTAGCAGGGTCTGTAACCCGGTAAACAGCTGCAAGCGAATCTGCTACTTCAAAAGGATTGGCAACTAAGGATGTATCATCCTCAAATGCAGAAGGGGTTGCATTTCCATCCCCGGTCATAATAAAAAACAATATCAGTGCCGGTATTATGGCATATATAAAGTTGATTGCCGGTATATGACCTGACTCTTTCATCTTCCAGATAAAATATACCTTAAACCAAGATTGAGATACCAGTAGTTTCTTAATGAGCCTGTTGCATATTCCTCATTTTTATACCTCAAACCTCCGTGTACAACATAACTGCCTGCAATCCCCCTGCTGAATTCAAACCCTATGCTGGTAGATCTCAGGTAGATCCGGTCAGGAAGTTCTGCAAATGCATCATCGGGCGACAAGCCGTAACCAAGTATTATACCTGCAAAACTGTCGGCATGATCAAAATAGCGCCTTGCGAATATGAACCAGGAGGCGGAAAGATCCTCACCGCCGGGGAACAGGTAAGGCCTGATCGAAAACCACATGTTTCCGTAATACATTCCGGCCGATCCGGTAAAAAAGAGGTAGTGCTCATCCCAGAACATGTTCCGTAATCCCAATGATGCCTCAAACCCGTGCGGCAACGCCCTGAAATACTCAACAGCGCCCCTGTGCAGAGGAAAGACGCTCCCGGTCGAAAAAGCATAGTTAAGCAACATATAGCTATCGTCAGTTAGGCGGGGATATGATTCAAGCTCATACTGGAAAGATGGATACCTTGTCAGGCCTGTTCCTTCGATGAATGTATTGGCAAAATTAACTTTCAACGCAACCGGGCCTCTTGCTGTATAGTGAGAATAACCGAGGCTGCCCATATGAAAACGACGTTCATAGGGAAGATCAAAAAATTCTCCGTAGTACCCGCCAAGCAGGTAGTTGTTTTGCCTGTAGTGGTAAAAACCGGGAGCATTAATCATGTTCAGAAGCTCTGCTGCTTCTTTGTTTCCGGGATCCTCCCCGAGTATCTCTTCTGCAAGGATGCGGGCCTCATCTGTTTTGCCGTTAAAAAAAAGTGCCCGGGCTTTTTTTACCATGAATATGTGAGAACCAGGGTGGTGGACCAGTGCCGTTTCTGCAACTCCAACAGCTTTCAGGTAATTGCCGTCCCATATTTCAATATTAGCAAGAAGTGCAAGTGCATCATGGTATCCGGGCTGATGTTGCAGTACTTCAGTGACAAAATAACGTGCTGAATCCATATGGTTTTCCCATGCATAAGTGCGGGCGACCAATACGGCCGCATCATGATAAAGAGGGTTGTTATGCAGCAAACCAGCTGCAATATCCCGGGCCTTTCGGGTATCTCCTTCCAACGCATAATCGCGGGCTACAATGAAAAGGCTGTCATCAGCAGGAGCTGATTCAGCAGACACTTCCTGAATGTCAAAATTTGGAAGGCTTGGAGCCGGACTAAATGTTTGAAAAAAAAATACCAGTAACAGGCCGCACATAGTTATTTATTATCAGACTGGTTACATAAAAAAATTATCAGTATGTTTTGCAAATAATCCCGACAGGTCTATTCAATGGTTGTTCAAAATATGGTTTATTCTTGATACCAACTGTTTAGGTAAAAAGGGCTTGGTTATATATTCATTCACACCCAGACTAATAGCAAGATCCCGGTTATCTTCGAGATTAACACGTGTAAGCATAATAACCGGAAAGCTGTAGTTGAGTTCATTACGCACAATATGCACGAGCTCAAGTCCGCTGTTATAAGGCATATGATGATCGGTTATCATCATGTCTATCTCCCCGGCATATCTTCGTAACAGATCGGCACCAGCCCGGCCGTCTCCGGCTACCAGCACATCATAACCCTCTTTTCGGAGACTGTATTCCAGTGCCTTAAGGGTAATCAGATCATCTTCACAAATAAGTATCCTCACTGGTTTTATACTGAATTTATTAATGCTGTTACGTAAGCCTTCGTTAATTTGTTATCTCTGAATGATATTCTTTGAAAATTCCGGAAACAAGCGGGTAATAATAATTTATGAAAAATTTATTCTTACTTGCTATATTGCCATCCTTCTTAAGAAAACCAAATGACCTTATACCTGCCAGCCGTGAGGTGACGGGAGAAATATCAATATGTGAATAAGTTCCGGCAAAATAATAAAACACTCCTTCACCTGTGCCGGTTGACACAGCCGGAAATCTTGAAGGAATATTGTGATTGTCAAGTATTTGTTCACCCAGGCTGGTTGCATATATTTCATAGAAGGATAACACTGAGGCAGTGTCGGCTGCATAGCTTATATCAAACCTCCCCGGATAATGGACTCTTTCTGAAACACCGTATTTGCGGGCATTTGTTTTTGAGGTTGTAACAAGAGGCACTTCAATGTCAAGGTGGATTTCATTTTCAAGCACGACAATACTGCCATCGATGTTTATAAAGATGATACCCGGGCCGCTATAGATCCAGGGAGAGCCTGTTTCAGTCTCGTACTGTTCAACTATCCAGTCAGGAAACTCACCGTTTGTGCGGTAATTCAGGTTGTCATAATATCTGCCGCTCCAGCCGCTCCAATAGACACCTGTAAGCTGCTCCACGCGTCTTCTTATATTAACGGTAGTTGGTGATGCAAAAAAGTTAAACTCTGCTATAACTAATTTGTTGCGCTCAAGCATTTTCCTGATAAAAAGAAAATCGCCATGATCCAATCCTCCATAAAGCATACTTGAAGCCGGCCCCCCGTCATTTCCGGCATACCATTCTTCAAGCTGAACACCATATGTGTCAACAAACCAGGCAGCATCATAATTTGTTGCGAGGCTGTCAGCCTTTTTTTCATCAATTTCTTTGATGAAATATTCTTTGTTTTTTGCCGGGCCTGAAGGTATAAAACCGTAGTAATCTGATTTATGCCGGTAAGTTTTTCCTGTTCTTTTAATGTATCTTTCATGGTTGAGTACCCAAAATGCAGCCATATGTTCGACCCTGTTTGCAGATACACTGCTTTTATTCATTATCAGAATATCTATAGGTTTCTTTTCCTGGAAATACCAGGTTAAAAAACTCAGACCGGGTAACGCGATAATAATAATTACCCCAACATAAAGCTTGGCAGGCAGTTTCGGGAACATAGAACAGGTTTACCTGGGTTATTTCAAGAGACCATTAAAAACGTGTAAATAACCGTGCCATAGCATCATGGCGACCCATAAGGTCTGTAGTACTTCATGGCTTCCGGCAAAAAGTCTTTCATATCCCTGATCCTGGCAGCAGAACTCGGATGCGTACTCAAGAACTCTGGCGGACTTGCTCCTCCGGAGAGTTGTTCCATTCTTTCCCAGAATGTTACAGCTTCGGCCGGATCATATCCGGCCATTGCCATAAATATTAGTCCAAGTCTGTCTGCCTCCCTCTCATGAGCCCTGGAATATGGAAGTATGACACCTACTGTTGAACCAAGCCCGTATGCAGCAAGGAACATATTCCTGGTTTCTTCGGGCCGTTCCTGCAGAGCAACCGACAGAGCCAGTCCGCCGGTTTGAACCAGCAGCTGCTGGCTCATCCTTTCGTTTCCATGCCTTGCCACAACGTGTGCAATTTCATGCCCCATTACAACGGCAGCTCCGGCTTCAGTTTTTGTTACAGGTAATATGCCCGTGTAAAAAACAATCTTGCCCCCCGGCATCGCCCATGCATTAATAACATCTTCTTCTATCAGGTTAAATTCCCAATGAAAATCGGCAATGCGCGATTCCAGTCCCTGATCTCTGAGATAATTTTCTACTGCACCTGCAATTCTTTGCCCCACATTTTTTATCATTTCGGTCTGTACGGGATCTGTAGAAAGTTTATGCGAAGCCATAAAATCATTATAGCTTGTAAGGCTCATGTTGACAAGCATAGATTCAGGCAAAAGTGCAACCTGTCTTCTTCCGCTTACGGGAACTGTTCTGCATGAGTGAAAGACTAACTGCAATAATATTAATGCAAGCAGTATTAATGGTCTGTTTTTCTTCATTCTTCTTGTTCAAAATAGGGTTAAATGAGATTATCCAAAAATAAGAAAAATAGATGAGTAAATAACCAGAAAAAAATATCGTTTCACTTTTGCTGCTGACTTTTACGGGCCGATTTAATCACTAAAACAAACAGCCAGCAGGATATTCGCGAAGCTATATTATCAAGGAGCATTTTTTCTTCGGGAAGGAACTGTACCTCCTTGTCCTGCTTGATTAGTTGAGTATAAACAACACTGATATGACCTACAATATTATTGTCAACAACAAGGTCTGATTTTATCAGCCATTCCGTTTCACAGAAATCTTCAGTTGAATACTCGGTGTTTCCGTATTTAATCCGGGCTTCGCATACTGTAGAGTATTGCATTCCCTGCGGAATGATCCCGAGCAGTTTTTTAAACAGTATACTTTCAGAATCACCTGAGGTCTTTATAGCCTCCTCAACATTGTGCAGACACTCAAGTTCTTTTGCACGTTCCGAGAGCTTTTTCAATGCCTTGTTAAGAACTGGTTCCATATTGTCACTTTTTGAGGTGGTCTGACGACATCTGATACTGCAAGCCGGAATACATAATGCAACTTAACAATTTCTTAACAAAAGACCTGCATTAGTTAATGTAAAAATAATATTTAACCGGTTTATTTACTTGATCTGATATTAATTTTGTTGTGTTTAAAAATTAACCGGTCAAAATGGAGAATATCTATCTTTTTTTTTGTTATCGTACTTTTTATTCTTGCAATTTCCGACCTGGTAGTGGGTGTAGGTAATGATGCCGTCAACTTTCTAAACTCGGCAATAGGTGCAAAGGTTGCACCTTTTCATGTCATTCTGTCAATTGCCGGTTTAGGAGTCCTGGTAGGGGCTACTTTTTCAAGCGGCATGATGGAAATAGCCCGTAGTGGTGTATTTCATCCGGATCAGTTTTTCTTCAGCGAGATAATGGTCATATTTCTGGCGGTAATGATTACCGATATAATTCTTCTGGACACATTCAACACATTTGGCCTTCCCCCCTCAACAACGGTATCTATAGTTTTTGAATTGCTGGGAGCAGCAGTCGCGGTATCACTTTACAAAATATATTTTTCTCCCGACAGTA
>SLRB01000064.1 GCA_007131165.1 Bacteroidales bacterium
CTCTAATGCTTCCTCTAATGTATAAATTGCAGCTTCATAATTTTTCATTTCAAGAAAGGTTTCGGCAAGATTGACCCATGCTTCAAGGTCTCCCGGATCAAGATCAACAGCCTTGCGGTAGGCTTTGGAAGCATCCTGCATCATACCCAACCTGATGTAAACATTCCCGGCTGCATACCAGTACTCTGAGCTGGACGGGAACAGCTTTAGAGCCTTTTCGACATAAGTCAGGCTTTCCATATACTCTCCTTTTGAGAACATCACCATGCCTAAACCAAGCCATGCATCTGCATATTCGGAATTGATTTCCAATGTTCTGCGGTAATATTCAAGTGCCTTGTCCCACTCCTCAAGCTTTTCGAAGCATTCACCTATATAGCATACAACTTGTTCATTTTCCTCCTCAAGGTATAACAACTGGCTGTAAACTTCAATTGCAGCTTCATACCTTCCGCTGTTGGCAAGAGTATTGGCTTTGTTATACCATGCCGAAGAATACTCCTCATCAATAGCGATTGCAAAATCATATGCTTTTATTGCACTTTCATAATCATCAGCGCGGTTATGCACCACGCCCAGGTTGTACCATACATTTTCAGAAAATGGGTCAATATCAAGGTATTTATTATAAAATTCTATGGCTCTTTTACTGTCGCCTTTGCATTCATAACAATATGCAATATCGTATATAAAAGAGACATTGCCGGGTTCCAGATCATGCGCCCTTAGCAGAAATTCAAGTGCAGTGGCGTATTCATTCCTCTGTTCAAATACCATTGCAATATTATGCATAAGTTCGGTCTTGCCTTCACCAGTCAAAGATATAGCCTTATTGAACTGCTCAATTGCCTCTTCAGCCTGTCCGGACAGGCTCAGCGCCACCCCCTTTGCAAAAGGGACCTCAGGGTTACTTTTCTCAATTTGTTCCAAAGTTCTTAAAATACTCAATGCTTCGTGCGGCCTTGCCTTATCGTTGAGTATTATTGCCTTTTTGAGTTGCAGTGAAGTGGATGAAGGATGCTGTCTCAATGCATGCTGCACAGCAATAAATGCTCTGTTTTGCCTTCCGGCGGATAAATAATGGTCTATTATCTCCTCAAATTCGTCTACATCGAAGTAAAACCGTTTCCTGACGGAAATCATCCCCTCAAACCGGGAAACCAGTTCCTTCATGCTGCTGTCATTGTAATAACGGTCCTTTTCTTCGTTCATTCCTAAAAATATTCATTAACCTTAAAATCCTTACGGTATCTGCAATGCATGTTAGATTGGCACACCAGCAGATACCTGTATCAATTCTTTGCGAAATTACTAATTATACATCTCTTTACTCCGATAAAGCAATAATAATTAGCTGTCATGCCGAATTAATTATTGACCCGGGTGAATATCCTTGTTGTGATCCCGCGAACGCTTCAATAAATGTAGATAAAAATTTTCTATCTGAAACCTGAATACAGGCAGATAAAAAAATTAATATTAAAGCGAAGCGTTTACTCCTGTCTGTCAAAGCCTTGCAAGTTCTTTGTGAAATTTTGACTTACAGGAGAAATTTATGATTAAAACCATTAACAAAACAAACTTTAACCCGGATTTTTTCAACAACTAATAAACAAGCTACAAAAACCATTTATTTTTTGCATTATGTTGATTATTGTATTAATTTGCATCGGATTGCGTCTTTCAGTAAAAGAAATAATTTAAACACATAATCAAAAATGGAAAACTATCGGGAGAAACGGCTTGAGCGCCAGCTAAAATCACAACAAAGTACAAGCATAGTAATAGCGGTCGTTCTTTTGCTTTCTATACTTGGTAACGTATTTCTCTTTGTTCGCAACAGCACGATGAACAATGAAAAGGAAGAGCTCAACAGAGAGCTGGCCACAATGACAGCAAGTAAAGAAGCAGCTGAGGAATTGAATGCCCAGTTGAAATCAGAAATAACCGAACTCAATAATCAGATCAATTCAATAAGGGAAAGTGCAATTGCACTTGAAGCAGAGATAAATGCCAGGGATGCCCGCATTGCCAATCTGCGTAACCAGTTAGCTGAAATTGACAGGTTACAGCAAGAGGTTGCCGAACTTGAAGTTCTCAGAGAGGAATATACCAGTCTCGAAAAGGAGAAACAGGAGCTCATGAACGATTTCCAGCAACTAAACGAAAAGCTTTCCGAAATCGAAGTACGTAAACAGGCACTTCAGGCCAGGCTGGATGAAGCTGCCTACCTGAAGGCATACAATGTTTGCGTCAACAATTTAAGGGACAGATGGCTGGGAAGACCGGTAACCATGGAACTCGCGCGCAGGGTAAACCGGACTGCCGTAAGCTTTGAAATAAATGGCAACATACTGGTTGAGCCGGGTTTGAGAAACATTCATCTTGTTATGACCGATCCTGAAGGTAACGTGGTAAACAGGTCACAGGAAGCATTCACCATTGCCGGGTCAGGCGATACGAGCCATTATACTGAATACACGGCTATTCAGTATAACCGCCAGTCCGTTCCGCTTAGCTTTACCCTTGTACACGAAGACAGGCTCGAATCGGGTACATTCAGCATTGAGGTTTATATCGACGGAGCATTGTCAGGCGGCAAGGAGTTCAGCCTGGAATGAGCGGTTACGCATTCAAAGTATAACCTGCTGAATGAAAGCCCCATGTGCTGACACACATAAAATAAAATGAACAACCAAGGGGGGTTGACTTCGTCGACCTCTCATGCAATTTGATTAACTTTTTGCAAAAATGATCAGATGTGACATTCATACGTTCAAGGAACTATATATCTACTGGGTGCAAAATATAATTTGCTGATTATTAAATTGATTAACCTGATTTGTCCGAATGCATTACTGACCAGTTCTTTGTCGGCCATATATTTCCCCCAACGATGCTCTCAGGGTATTGGCCAGCAAGGAAACTATGGTCATGGGGCCCACTCCCCCTGGCACAGGTGTAATATAACTGCATTTTGGTGCCACCTCCTGAAATCCCACGTCGCCAAGCAGCTTCCAGCCTGATTTGGTCTCATTAGACTGAACCCGTGTGATGCCTACATCTATAACCACGGCACCTTCTTTAACCATATCTGCATTAACAAAACCTGCACTCCCAAGGGCAGCAACAAGAATATCGGCCTGGCGGCAGATATCCTCGAGGTTCCTGGTGCGGCTGTGACAAAGAGTTACGGTACAGTCGCCCGGATAACCTTTGCGTGCCATAAGGGCAGCAACAGGTTTTCCGACAATATTGCTCCTGCCAATAATGACGCAGTGTTTTCCTGAGGTTTCTATGTTGTATCTTTCAAGGAGTTGCAAAATACCATATGGAGTCGCAGAAATATAAGCAGGCTGGCCAATAAGCATTCGTCCGACATTTACCGGATGAAATCCATCCACATCCTTCCTGACACTAATTCTTTCAATCACCTTGTCCTCAGAAATATGCGAAGGAAGGGGCAACTGAACTATCACCCCGTCTATATCGTTATTGTTATTAATCTCATCTATCTTCCCGAGGAGTAAATCTTCTGTAACCTGCTCCTCAAGCCTGAAAAGAGAACTGTTGAAACCAACCTCCTTACATGCCTTGACTTTATGCGCCACATAGGTTTCACTGGCACCATCACTGCCCACAATCACCGCTGCAAGGTGGGGTGTTTTCCCTTCACTCTTTACAATTTCCCCAACCCGGCCCGCAATTTCTTCCTTAATCTGTGAAGCGATTTTTTTCCCATCCAGTAATATCATGATTGAAAGTATGTTAGCAACTTTTATTAAAGTTTTAATTTACCGCCCAATCGTTGGCATGCCCTTCATCATTTTACCTCCTTTTTTCCCACCGGTCATCATTTTCATCATTTTCCGGGTTTCATCAAACTGCTTGATAAGCCGGTTTACTTCCTGGATTGTGGTGCCGCTTCCATCAGCTATTCTCTTTCTCCTGCTTCCATTGATTAATGAAGGGTTATTTCTCTCTTCCGGTGTCATTGATCTTATTATCGCCTCAATACCTTTGAAGGCATCATCATCAATATCAAGATTTTTCATTGCCTTACCCACACCGGGAATCATTGAGGCCAGTTCCTTTAGATTCCCCATCTTTTTGATCTGTTGGATCTGTGAAATAAAATCGTCAAAGTTAAACTGGTTTTTGGCAATTTTTTTGTGAAGTTTTCGCGATTCGACCTCATCAAACTGTTCCTGAGCCCTCTCAACCAATGTCACGATATCACCCATACCCAGGATCCTGTCAGCCATCCTCTCGGGATGAAAAACATCAATTGCATCGAGTTTCTCCCCAGTTCCTATAAACTTTATGGGTTTATCTACAACCGACCTGATTGAAAGGGCTGCACCACCACGTGTATCACCATCCAGCTTCGTTAATACTACCCCGTCAAAATCAAGCCTGTCGTTAAATGCCTTTGCAGTATTCACTGCATCCTGACCTGTCATTGAATCAACAACAAACAATATTTCGTGAGGGTCTGCAGCCTTTTTAACTGATGCAATTTCGTTCATCATCTGCTCATCAACGGCAAGACGTCCTGCGGTGTCGATAATCACCAGGTTGTGCCCTTGCTGTTTCGCATGCTTTATGGCCGACTTTACAATCTTGACGGGCTGCATGTTACCCTCTTCAGTATAAACCGGTACTTCAATCTGATCGCCAAGTATCTTCAGCTGTTCAATAGCGGCGGGCCGGTATACGTCTCCTGCTACGAGCAAGGGATTTTTCCCCTTTTTTGACCTTAGATACTTTGCCAGTTTACCTGAAAAAGTTGTTTTTCCCGAACCCTGAAGGCCAGCCACCAGGATGACTGCCGGATTAGCTTTGATGTCAACTTCCTCCATCCGGCCACCCATCAGTTCAGCAAGCTCATCATGAACTATTTTGACAAGCATTTCGCCGGGTTTTACCGAAGCCAGTACATTCTGCCCCATTGCCTTTTCCTTAACCGTATCGGTAAAGCTCTTGGCAATCTTGTAATTCACATCGGCATCAAGCAGTGCACGTCTTACCTCCTTTAGTGTTTCGGCAACATTGATTTCCGAAATATACCCCTCACCCTTGAGCAGTTTAAATGATCGTTCAAGCTTGTCACTCAGGTTTTCAAACATTTTTTATCAATTTAGACTTTTTAATGTTGCAAAATTAATCAATAGTACAGCTTTTGCCAATTTTTATTATCCACAGTCAACACTTTACATCTTCTCAGGCATTTCTATACCAAGCAGTCCCATTCCCATCCTGATCACATTTCCTGTGGCCAATGACAATTGCAACCTGAAATTTCTCACCCTGTCATCATTCTCCCTTATTACAGGATGGTCATGATAAAACTGATTATATTCCCTGGCTAAATCATACAACAGGTTCGCGATAAGTGCCGGACTGCTGTTTTTACCTGCTTCTGTTATAACATCCGGAAAATCATGCAACAACGAAACCACCCTCACTTCCTTGCCAGTTAGCGTTATTATGCCGGATTCTCCTCTTTCAGGAGTAATTCCATGCTCTCCGGCCTTATTCATAAGTGAGCATATCCGGGCATGTGTATACTGGATAAATGGTCCTGTATTGCCGTTAAAATCAATAGATTCTTCGGGATTGAACACCATGTTTTTTTTCGGGTCCACTTTAAGAATAAAATACTTTAATGCACCCATCCCTATTTTCCTGATAATATCTTCCTTCTCTTCACCGGAGACCCCGTCAAGCTTGCCAAGTTCAGCCGAAAGCCTGCCTGATGTCTCTATCATCTCATCAATAAGGTTATCGGCATCAACCACCTTGCCTTCGCGTGATTTCATCTTTCCCGAAGGCAGCTCTACCATTCCGTAGGATATATGGTGCAATGATCCTGCCCACTCATAGCCAAGCTCATCAAGGATGAGGGAGAGCACTCTGAAATGATAATCCTGCTCATTACCAACGACATAATACATTTTGCCAGCATTGAAATCCTTCTGTCTCATTACAGCCGTTCCCAGATCCTGTGTCATATATACTGATGTGCCATCCGACCTGAGAAGAAGCTTTTCATCAAGTCCCCGGTCCGTCAGGTCAGCCCATACCGAGCCATCTTCCTTCTTTTTCAGTATACCTTTTGCAAGCCCCTCCTCAACAATCTCTTTACCAGTGTGATATGTATCTGATTCATAATAAATCCTGTCAAAAGAGACCCCAAGTTTCCTGTAAGTAACATCAAAACCTTCATACACCCATCCATTCATCTTTTCCCATAATCTGTATACACCGGGATCGCCTCCCTCCCATTTTCTCAGCATTTCACGCGCTTCAACCATAAGGGGGGCATCAATTCTTGCCTGCTCAACGCTCATGCCTCCTGCAACAAGCTCATCAACCTCTTTCCTGTAAGCATTTTCAAACAATACATACATCTTACCCACAAAATGATCACCTTTCATTCCTGCATCGGCAGGAGACTTGTCATCACCCCATTTTTCCCATGCAAGCATTGTCTTGCAGATATGAATGCCCCGGTCGTTAACAAGATTAACTTTTTTGACATCGAAGCCATTTGCCTCAAGTATAAGCGAAATACTATATCCAAGCAGGTTGTTCCTTATGTGTCCCAGGTGAAGGGGTTTATTGGTATTAGGTGAAGAGAATTCGACCAGCACGGTATCAGCCGGCCCGGATTTCTCTGATATCCCGTAATTATCCTTTGAATAGATTTCAGAAACAAACCTTGTCCAGTATGATGACTCTATCAACAAATTAAGAAACCCTTTTATTACATTGAATTCACTGATCTGGGGCAGTTGTTTCAAATACCGGCCGAGCTCCTCCCCTGCTTCTGCAGGAGATTTCTTCATGATCCGTATCAGGGGAAAAACTACAAGAGTTATGTCGCCACTGAATTCCCTGCGGGTCTTTTGTATCTGTATCATCGACTGATCCGGCAGCGGCAGGTTATTTTCCTCAAAGAACCGGTTAACCGCACCGGCAACTATAGATTCAATTCTCATAAAATGGCAGGAATCAAATGATGTTATTCAAAAATTGCAAAGATAATAAGATTACCTTAAATCCTTCCCTGCCGGAGTTCATCCTTAAATATGGAACAATCATAAGATGGGTTGTGATTATCAAACAAATCATTTTTGAGCCATGGCACATCCATGGGAATTTAAACACCTGCATGAAAGCCCCATATGCATAAAGCTTGTTTATCAAGTTAACATTCAATTAATTATACTTTACAGGTAAGCTTATCTGACTGAATATTGACTTGTTAATTATGCTTTACACAGATATGTTACCTGTAAAACATAATTAGCTGTTTTTTTACCTGACAGACCTTTATTGTGCAGTTATAAGCCTGTACTAATTAAAAAAGGGCCGTAAAAAACCGGCCCACTGCTATGAAATTTCTATTTGATGTTTTTTATTTTAAGTTATCAGCATTTTTTCTGGCGGATAATATTATTTACTTCTTTTTGCTGGATATCCCAGCTTTCCAGATCGATCATCCAGAGCTCGACCCCTGGCTCGTTCTCAGTTGCTGAGAAGTAATCATTATTAATATCCCATTCGAAAACATCAGTCATCCAGTACTCCATACCCGGCTCAACTTCACCTGATGGCTCACCAGCAGGAAAGCTCCAGGCCGAAAGACCGGTCATCCAGTCTGCCAAATAAATATCAGCCTCAGAGGCCTCTTCAAGAGTATATAAATTCCAGGCTGACAGATCAACCATCCACTCAGACATCTCCGGTTCGGCCTCGTATGCCTCTTCAAAGGCATAAAAGCTCCAGGCCGAAAGGCCGGTCATCCAGTCCGCCAGGTCAACATCAAATTCTTCGCTAATCTCACCTGTTATTGGTTCAAAGTAATAAATTGCAGCTTCGGTTTTCACAGCAGCAATTGTACCTGAACCTGCCAGAATTTCACTACCTGAAATTATCAGGATAAATAAGCTTGCAAAGAAGTATAAAGGATACTTTACATTTAATAATTTCATATTTTTTAGTTTTTTGTTCTTAATATTGTTTTTGCTATTCATAATCAGTTGTTTAAACTTA
>SLRB01000231.1 GCA_007131165.1 Bacteroidales bacterium
TATGTTTGAATGTTTCTTGGGTGGATTGGTGTCCTTCTTTGTAGCCAGTGTTTGCAAGGCGCGTATAACCCTGAACCTTGTAACACGCGGTTCAATAACATCATCTATATAACCGTGCCTTGCAGCCTCATAGGGGTTCGCGAACTTGTCGGTATACTCTCTCTCTTTCGCCGCTATATAATCCTCTTTTTCCTTATCACCGGCAATTGCATCAATATTTCTGCCTTCAAGTATTTCTATGGCACCCTGGGCGCCCATGACGGCAATTTCGGCGGTGGGCCATGCATAGTTGATATCGCCCCTCAATTGTTTGCAACCCATCACATCATGTGCTCCTCCGTAAGATTTTCTCAGTGTTACAGTCACCTTGGGTACCGTAGCTTCACCATAGGCAAAAAGAAGCTTTGCACCCTGCACTATTATTCCCCCGTACTCCTGGGCGCTTCCGGGAAGGAAGCCAGGAACATCTACAAAAGTTACGATCGGCACATTAAATGCATCGCAAAACCTTACAAAACGTGCAGCTTTCCTGGAGGCATCAATATCCAGGACACCTGCCAGATAATTTGGCTGGTTGGCTACAATCCCTGCAGGCATCCCGTTAAACTTTGCAAACCCCACCACGATGTTCCTGGCAAAGTGACGGTGCAGCTCCAGGAATTCATTATTATCGACAACTGAATAGATGATATCTTTAACATCATACGCCTGGTTCGATTCGCCGGGGATTATTTCGTTCAGAATATCGTCCATTCTTTCGGAAGGGTCGCCGGATTCTGTCACCGGCGGATCTTCCAGGTTGTTTTGCGGCAAATATTCAAGCAGCTTCCTTATGATCATAAGCCCTTCTTCCTCGTCTTCTGCCCTGAAGTGGGCAACACCTGACCTTGAGGTGTGCACTTCGGCACCCCCGAGATTTTCGGTGCTTATTACCTCCCCGGTAACGGCTTTTGTGACCTTTGGCCCGGTAACAAACATATAACTGGTCTTCTCACTCATAATAACAACATCGGTAAGGGCAGGTGAATATACCGCCCCTCCCGCGCACGGACCGAATATTGCAGATATCTGCGGTATAACACCGGAAGCCATTATATTTCTCTGGAATATCTCTGCATACCCTGCCAGGCTGAGCACTCCCTCCTGGATGCGTGCACCTCCGCTGTCATTTATTCCTATCACCGGGGCCCCGACTTTCATTGCCTGGTCGATTACCTTACATATTTTCTTTGCAAAGGTCTCTGAAAGCGATCCGCCAAGCACGGTAAAATCCTGAGAATAAACATACACAACCCTGCCGTCAATGGTCCCGTGACCGGTTATAACACCGTCTCCAGGATATTTTTTATTCTCAAGGCCGAAATCATTACACCGGTGAGTAACAAACATATCATACTCTTCAAAACTGCCTTCATCAAGCAGAAGCTCCAGCCTTTCCCTTGCCGTCATCTTCCCTTTGGCATGCTGTGCCTCAATTCGTTTTCTTCCGCCACCAAGCTTTGCCTGATCACGCAATTCAATAAGCTTTTTTATTTTTTCCTTTTGGCTCATAATTTATAAACGAAGAATTCGGTTTACCACCTTCTTAAAAACGTGAAACTTACCAGCCGGAAAGATTATTTGGTTTTATCTTCACACAACTCCGTAAGGACTCCATGAGTAGAACGGGGGTGTAAAAATGCAATATCCAGGCCCTCTGCGCCTTTCCTGGGTTCCTGATCGATTGCCTGAACACCTCTTTGACGCGCATGCTCAAGAGCCTCGCTTATGTTTTTTACAGCATATGCGATATGATGCACACCCTCTCCCCTTTTTTCTATGAATTTTGCGACAGGGCCATCGTCAGATGTCGACTCCAGCAGTTCGACCTTGGTCTGACCAACTTTGAAAAAAGCCGTCCTCACCCGCTGATCGGCCACCTCTTCAATATTGTAGCACTCAAGTCCCAGCACCTCTTCATAGAACCTGATGGATTCGTCGAGATCCTTTACAGCTATACCAATGTGTTCAATGTGTGTTGTTTGCATGGTTTTTAGTTTGTTTCAGCAAATGTATCCAGAAATGTTGATTTTGCTATATGATTTTTATCAACTAACCGGGTAATTACAAGTGCTTTTAAACATACGGGGATGCTGACGGGGAAAAAGCCTCAGTCTATGATAGCGTCGTAGATGGTCTGCTGAATTTTTGTTCTCAGGTTCATTCTTTGCAGCTTATTGTTGAACTGGTCGGGGTGGACCCTGTTTGAAAGGAAAATGTAAACTATCTCTTCAGCAGGATCAACCCATGCCATCGTTCCAGTAAAACCACTGTGACCAAAACTTTCGGGCGATGCAGAGGATGCGGCGGGACCGTTCCTTGATGGATTCCTTTCGGGTTTGTCAAAACCTATACCCCTCCGGTTACCGTTATCACTGTTGGGAGCCGACGTAAACCACGAAATGGTTTCAGGCTCAAAATACCTTACCCCCCCGTACACACCGCCCTGAAGGTAAAGCTGCATCAGCTTGGCCAGGTCATTGGCATTCGAGAAAAGTCCGGCATGCCCGCCTACGCCGCCAAGCATTGCGGTTCCCGGATCGTGCACATGACCGTGTACCAGCTGCCTTCTGAAGATCACATCATTTTCGGTAGGCACGATCTCCGTATCCCTGTACCTCTCAAGCGGCAGATAAGTCATCCTTGAAGCCCCGAGAGGCTTGTAGAAATTCTTCCATGTATATTGATCAAGCGGTTCCAGGCTTATACGTTCAATAATGCTCTTCAGGTAATAGTATCCGAGGTCGCTGTAGAGATACTGGGCACGGGGCCTGAGGGGGGAATCATCAATCCTGCGGTATATGGAGTCTCGGTAGGCCCTGTTCATAAACATCCTGTGCGCCACTCTTACGGTATAGTCTCCTTCAGCCTGGTCGCTGAACAGGCTGTCAATAAAACGGTAGTTACGGTTCATGAACATGTTTGCTGCAAGCATGTATGGGTAGCTGGCTGAAACCCTGCGTGAAAAAAGCTCTTCATCAGGCACCAGGCTCTCGAATGTATCATAATAAAACGGTATCCATGACTGTAACCTGGCCTGATGCATAAGTACATCCTTGATAACAAGATCGTATTTATTAGTCCCTTCAAGTTCCGGCAGATAATAACCAAGAGTTTTGCCCAGATCAAGCGCCTCCTCCTCTATCAGCCTCATAATGGCTGGTACCGATGCAGCAATTTTAGTGATGGAAGCAAGATCATACAGGTCAGTTTTCATGACGGGATGTGTCTGCCGGTATGTATGGTAGCCAAAAGTTTTATGATAGACTACAGCCCCCTTCCGGGCAACCAGGACCTGAGCTCCCGGCATTGCTTTTTCGTCAATGGCCTCATTAACAAGATCGTCTATTTTAAGAAGTTTTTCCGAGTCCAGTCCCCCCTCCTCAGGTATTGAATATCTCAGCCTGCCTGTGGTAAATGTATCAATACCCTCACCCTGTCCAAACCTTGCAGTTACATTTACCGGAAGCCTTCCCGAGGCAGGTACGGCACCGAATACCAGCTGTGCAGTATATTCCTGGGCAACAGTATTGTCATCATACGACATAATAAGGGCCTTAACCTGTGAAAGGTCGTCGAAAAATGACAGGGCGTAAGGTGAAGTGAAAACCGCCAGCACAACATTATTTCTCAGCGCCAGCCTTCTTATAAAATAGGATGTCTGCGGAGAAACGCCATATTGCCTGGAACGCCGGCCATCGGGTTCGTGCACACCTGCTATCACAAGATCAAATTTGTCGAGTTCACCAAGCAACTGGCTGAATTGCTGAAGACTGGCATACTTGTTTATTGAATAGTGCTTAACAGGCGAATAAAGCTCTATTGTTTCCTGAAAAACGGTTCTGTTTCCGTTACCAATCGAAACAGTGGCAACCTGCAGTGTATCAGGCCTTACAAGAGGCAGCAGATCATTGGTGTTTTCAAGCAGAGTAAGAGATGCGCCTGTAATCCTTCTGCCGGTAAGCTCATATGAAGGCATATTAAGGTCACGGTAAATACCTGCTATATCGACAAACCTGCTTTTGTGAAGCCCGAACCAGTATTTAGCCTGGAGAACTCTCCTGGCTCTCTGGTCAATCAGTTCCTTGTCAATAACACCGTTTTCTACAGCTTCGCCTATTGCAGCAATGGCCCTGTCGACATCAGGCGGCATCAGCAGGATGTCATTTCCCGCCAGCAATGCCTGCACCTCAAGCCGGCCCGGCGGAAAATAGTCGCTCACACCTCTCATGCCCAGTCCGTCAGTAAACACCAAGCCCCTGAATCCCATCTCCTTTCTCAGTAAGCTGTCAACAACACCCGGTGATAAGGATGTTGCAAGTGAAGGGGTAGGATCCAGCGCGGGTATATGCAGGTGAGCAGTCATTATGCCCCCCGCACCATTATCGATAAGTTCCCTGAAGGGTACAAGCTCAAGGGTGTCGAGCCTGTCGCGATTGTGAGAGATAACCGGCAGCGAAAAATGCGAATCCATATCTGTGTCACCATGTCCCGGGAAATGTTTACCAACAGCAAGAACACCATGGTCCTGCAGCCCCTTCATATAATTAAGTGCCTTTTCGGTTACATTCCATTTGTCTTCGCCGAATGAGCGGTTCCCGATAACAGGGTTCGCTGGATCGACATTTATATCCACCACCGGGGCAAAATTGACATGTGCCCCTATGCGCCTCATCTGGCCAGCAAGTCCGGCAGCCATATCATAAACCAGCCGGTTGTCCTGCACGGCACCCATTACAAGCTGCCGGGGCATTGACATTGTACTGTCAAGTCTCATCCCAAGCCCCCATTCCGCATCCATTGCGATCATAAGGGGTGTCCGGGCGAGGGACTGGTACCTGTTTGTCATTTTCGCCTGCCGTACAGGTCCCCCCCTCATAAATATCAATCCCCCGATATTATACTCGCTGATAAGCCTTTCTATTTCACCATCATTAGCATACCTGGCATCGGAATAAGCCTCTACCATTATCAGCTGTGCAATTCTTTCTTCCAGGGAAAGAGACTTCAATACAGAATCCACCCAGCCGGTCCCGATTTCAGTAAACGGAGGCAACTGGATCTTACCCTGTTGAGCCGACAGATTCAATACAGGCGGATGATTTACAGGCAGAAGCAGTAAGACCAGTATTACAGGGAACAGGAACCGGGTTGATAAAGCCATAATCCAATCCAGATAAATAGTTGAAAGCCAGTTTGCCGGGAAACAAGGGCCGGTCAGCAACGCAAAGATAGTTGATTGCCCTGAATCGCCTAATAAATACGGGAATTTTTAAAAAAAATTGCAGCCGTCAAAAAAAATCATCTACTTTTACAAAATATTAGAAATTTAACTCAATCCTTGTAAAATATGATTAAAAAAGTGACCAGCATTGTGCTGCTGCTGATGGCGTTTTTCCTGGCGGCGGCACAGGAAGAAGCCAGATTGCTGAGGTTTCCGGCTATCCATGGCGACCAGATCGTTTTTAGCTATGCAGGAAGCCTTTATACCGTTAACAGTTCAGGCGGAACAGCCCGGAAACTTACGGGCCATACCGGCTATGAAATGTTTCCGCGGTTTTCGCCCGATGGCAGCCAAATTGCTTTTACCGGGCAGTATGATGGTAACACCGAAGTTTTCCTGATACCTGCCGAAGGAGGTGAGCCAAAGCGCCTCACCTATACCGCCACTCTCGGCCGCGATGACCTTGGCGACCGGATGGGGCCGAATAATATAGTTATGGGATGGACACCTGACGGACAAAACATAACATTCCGGTCAAGAAAAAGGTCTTTCAACTCATTCAAGGGCCAGCTTTACAATGTCCCGGCAGACGGTGGCCTTCCGGTGCAGATACCCCTGTCGGAGGGAGGCTTCCTCTCCTATTCCCTTGACGGTCAGAAGATGGCCTACAACAAGGTTTTCAGGGAGTTCAGGACCTGGAAATATTACGAGGGAGGCATGGCAGACGATGTATGGGTGTACGATATGGTATCGAGAACCAATACGAACATAACGAACAACCCTTCGCAGGATATCATACCCATGTGGATAAGGGATGAGATATATTTTCTGTCAGACAGGGAGCGCACCATGAACATGTATGTTTACAATACAAATACAGGTGAGACAAGGAGAGTGACCAACTTCACCGAATATGACATAAAATTCCCTTCTCTGGGAAGTAATTTTATTGTTTTCGAAAACGGAGGCTACATATATAAATTTAATACGCGAACAAAGGAATATGGAAAAGTCCCGGTATCGATCACAGGTGACTTCGTTCATGCACGGGCAGAGTGGAAAGATGTGTCAGGGGCGGTAAGATCGGCCGGTGCGTCGCCGAATGGCGAGAGGGTTGTGTTTTCTGCGAGGGGTGAAATATTCAATGTGCCGGTTAAAAACGGCATTACAAGGAACCTTACCCAATCGCCCGGCACCCACGACAGGAATGCCAGCTGGTCACCCAGCGGCCAATATATTGCATGGGTATCGGATAAGAGCGGTGAATTTGAAATATATATGCAGCAGCATGACGGTTCCCGGCCTCCGGTACAACTTACTTCGGCGGGCGACACCTATATATTTGGTTTTCAATGGTCGCCCGACAGCAGGAAGATCCTCTACCATGACAAGAAAAACAGGCTCAGAATAGTGGATGTTTCCACCAGGACTATAACAGAAGTAGCCTACAGTGGCGTTTCGGTAATTTCGGATTACAGCTGGTCGCCCGACAGCAGGTGGATTGCATTTACAAGACCGGAGCAGGGGATGAACATTGTTTGTCTTTACAATACAGAAACAGGGGGGCTTCATGATGTAACCGACAAGTGGTATGCATCGGGCAGCCCGACCTTCAGTACAGACGGCAAGTACCTGGTATTTACCTCACGCAGGGATTTCAACCCTACCTACAGCCAGACCGAATGGAACCATGTTTACACAGATATGACACGCATTTATCTTGCTGCTTTGTCAAAAGATACACCAAGCCCGTTCGCACCTGAAGATGACAAGGTTGAAATATCCGGAAATAACCAGGCACAGGGGCAGCAGGCTGCCGCCGGGACAGAGCCCGGTAACCGGATAAGGGTTGATGTTGATGGAATAAGCGACAGGATAATATCCCTTCCCATAAGTCCCTCGAACTATTTCAGCGTTACCGCCACTGAAGGAAGAATATACTATAACGAGAGGTCTACCGGGGCAAGCTCAACGAAAATGAAGATGTTCGACCTGAAAACTAAGGAGGAGACTGAGCTTGGAGAGAACATCTCGTTCAGCATATCACCCAATAACAAAAAGATGCTGGTGCGCATCCGGAATAATTACTCAGTAATAGACCTCCCCACATCGCGGATAAACGCTAACGACCATATAGACCTCTCCGGTATGAGGTCATGGGTGGACTACCGCAAAGAGTGGCAGCAGATATATGACGAGAGCTGGAGGCAGATGAGGGATTTCTTTTATGACCCGAATATGCACGGAGTAGACTGGGAAGCAATGTATGACAAGTATAATGTTCTTGTTCCGCATGTCAGGCACAGGACCGACCTTACCTACGTTATCGGCGAGCTTATAGCCGAACTGAACGTTAGTCATGCTTATGCACAGAACGGCGAGCGTCCCATGCCGGAAAGGATAAATACCGGCCTGCTCGGAGCAGAACTCAGTTCCGACCCCTCGGGATATGTTAGGATTGACCGCATACTTGAAGGAGCCAACTGGAGCAGTAACCTGCGTTCACCACTTACCGAAATGGGTCTTAATATCAGTGAGGGCGATTTTATACTTGCAGTAAACGGCACACCTTTAACCGATGTCAAAAATTTCTACAGGCTCATGGTAAATACTGCAGGGAAGCTTGTTGAACTAACCGTTAATGACAAGCCGGAGGTTGCCGGTAGCCGCAGCGTGCTGGTCACCCCTGTTGCAGATGAGGCCGACCTGTACTATTACAACTGGGTAAGGGATAATATACGCA
>SLRB01000249.1 GCA_007131165.1 Bacteroidales bacterium
GTTAGACCGGATAGAATAGTTAAAAAAATTGATAATTAAGCGAGTTAAAACAGGAATTGTATGCGAAGAAACCCCGGAGAAGTCAATGTTTTGGTTACAAGGAAATTCCCCGAAAGGGGTATGGAATTGTTAAAGGATCAGGGTTTTGGGGTAAGTGTTTGGCCCGGAGAAGAGCCGATGACAGACAAGGAGTTCTTAAAGGAGGCAAAGTTAAGTACTGCCCTTTTCTGCACACTTTCGGAGAAGGTTGACAGATCTTTTCTTGAGGAATGCAGCCATATTGATATAATCTCCCAGTTTGGCGTCGGATACGACAATATCGATGTAGAGGCTGCCGGAGAGCTTGGCATACCGGTATGCAATACCCCCGATGTTTTGAGCGATGCTACTGCCGATGTAGCCTTTGCCCTGATGATAAATGTCTCAAGGAAGATGTTCTGGCTGCATAAAAGCATAGCAAGGGGAGAATGGAAGTACTTCAGGCCGGGATACGGACTGGGAATTGAATTGAGGGGGAAGACACTTGGGATCTTTGGTCTTGGCAGGATCGGTACTGAGATGGCAAAACGGTGTAAAGGTGCCTTCGGCATGGAGGTTATATATCATAACCGTAACCGGAAAGCTGAGGCCGAAAAGGAGTTGGGAGCCAGATATGTAAGCTTTGAAGAACTGCTCTTGCACAGCGATATACTGAGCGTACACGCAAACCTTACCAATGAAACCGAAGGGATCTTTGACATGAATGCGTTCAGGAAGATGAAGTCGTCGGCAATATTCATAAATACGGCAAGGGGACTGATGCATGATGAGAACGACCTGGCAACGGCCCTTCAAAAAGGGATAATATGGGGTGCCGGACTTGATGTGACTAACCCTGAACCTATGGAATCTGACAATCCGCTCCTGGAAATGGAGAATGTTGCCGTACTTCCGCATATCGGCTCTGCGACAACTGAAACCAGGAACAGGATGTCTGAACTGGCTGCCTCAGCCATAGTTTCTTATTACAGGGGTGAAAGGATTGATAACATTGTCAATCCCCAGGCACTTGACATTAAAAAAAGAGAATAAACCTAAACCTTTAAAATATGAAAAAGGTAGTCGTAACAATGATCGTAATCCTGTTTGCGTGGATAGCAGATACCGAGGCTCAGTCACTCGAAAGGGTTCTTGCTCTGCACTTTGAAGCTTCAGGACAGGAGCTTTTAAACGATGTAACTACGGTCAGGTCGGCCGGCCGGGCAGTGCAGATGGGTATGGAGATGCCTTTTATCCAGATACAGCAGCGTCCTGACAAGATGTATCTTGAAATTGATGTGCAGGGGATGAAGCTGATACAGGCCTTTGACGGAAAGGAGGGATGGTCGGTCGAACCCTGGATAAGTGATGAGCCACGACGCATCAGCGGACCTGAGCTGGATAACCTTGGCCGTATGGCAGTTATTGACAGTGACCTTGTAGACTGGCATGAGAAGGGATACCAGCTTTCATTTGCAGGGAAAGAGGGATCTGCAGGGGAAGAAGCTTTTATTATTGAACTGGAAAAAGAGGAGGATATCGTTTACAGGTACTTTATAGATACAGATACATACCTGCTGAATAAGATTGTAACCTTTTCCGATTATGGTGGTAATGTTGTGGAAGGTGAAACGATACTGGGCCGTTATGCCGACATTGATGGCATACAGGTGCCTTTAATGACCGAGATAAGGTATGGCGGGCAGACTCAGATGACCAATTATATCGACAAGGTGGAGTTCGATGTTTACATTGACGAAGCTACTTTCTCTCTGCCCTAAAAATAACTGTAAGCGTGACCAAAAGATTGCCGGAAAATCCTGATTTTACCCCGCTGAGGGAAAACCTGGAGGGAGATTTGTTATGCGACCGGGTTTCAAGGCTGCTCCATGCTACTGATGCTTCAGCCTACAGGGAGGTGCCCCTGGCGGTATGCCGGCCTGCAGGAGAAGGGGATATAATTAAGCTGGTAAGGTATGCTGCCGGAAACGGACTTTCGGTAATACCCAGGGGCGCCGGCACATCACTGGCAGGACAGGTTGTAGGGAACGGCATCGTTACCGATGTGTCGAGGTATATGAACCGTATCATCGAACTCAACACTGAGGAGAGCTGGGTAAAGGTTGAGCCTGGTGTTGTTCTGGATGATCTGAATGAATACCTCAGGCCTCACGGTCTGTTTTTTGGCCCTGAAACATCCACTTCAAACCGGTGCATCATTGGTGGAATGCTCGGGAACAATTCCTGTGGCGCTCATTCTCTTCTTTATGGAAGTACCAGGGAGCATACACTGGAGGTCAGGGCCGTGCTTTCAGATGGCAGCATTGCTACCTTCAGACAGCTTGATAATATCGGGTTTTTGGACAAATGCCGGGGTGACAGCCTTGAAAACAGGATATACCGCCATTTGAAAAACATTCTTACTGACAAAGATAATGCTCTGGAAATAAGGAAGGAGTACCCGGAAAGCAAAGTAACGAGAAGAAATACCGGTTATGCACTTGACCTGCTACTTGAAACATCTCCATTCACACCCGGAGGTGAGGATATCAACCTGAGCAAGTTGATTGCGGGGTCGGAGGGTACACTTGCCTTTGCTACTGTTATAAAATTAAATCTTGTGCCCTTGCCGCCTGCCCACAAGGCCCTGGTATGTATCCATTTCAAAACGCGCAGGGAAGCGCTGGAAGCAACCAACCTTGCCCTGGATTTCAACCCCGCAGCGGTTGAAATGATGGATGATAATGTTCTCAGGCTCACTCTCGACAATATTGAACAGAAGAAGAACAGGTTTTTTGTGAAGGGAGATCCTGCTGCAATACTAATTGTTGAGTTTGCTGCCGGATCCACTAAGGAGACTGAGTTACTGGCGAAATCCATGGAGAAGAGCATGAGGGATGCAGGTTACGGATATCATTTTCCCGTGATTACAGGTAACGATATTCCAAGAGTCTGGAATTTGAGAAAAGCAGGTCTGGGTGTGCTATCCGGACTGAAAGGCGATGCAAAGCCGGTATCTCTAATCGAAGACACCTCTGTAAGCGTTGACCTGCTTCCCGAATATATTGATGAAGTGCAGCAGGCACTTGAGGAATATGGCAAGGAGGTGGTGTATCATGCACATGCAGGTTCGGGAGAGCTTCATATACGTCCTGTACTGAATTTGAAGGATCCGGGTGATGTCGATCTTTTTTACAGGATTGGCAGGGACATAGCCCGCATAGTAAAAAAATACAGAGGCTCTTTAAGCGGTGAACACGGTGACGGCCGTCTCAGGGGGGAGTTCATACCGATAGTCCTGGGTGATAATGTGTATGAACTTCTGTGTGATTTAAAGAGGGTATGGGATCCGAAGGACGTATTTAATCCGGGCAAGATTACCGGTACTCCCCGCATGAATTCATGCCTGCGTTACCTTCCCGGCAAACCGGTTCCCGATCTGCCGACGTATTTTGATTTTTCTCCCTGGGGTGGGATCGTGAGGTTTGCAGAGCAGTGCAATGGATCGGGCGACTGCCGGAAGGGTGTGATAGCCGGCGGGACCATGTGTCCGAGCTACATGGCAACAAAAGATGAATATACCACTACCAGGGCCAGGGCAAACCTGCTGAGGGAGTTCTTAACCAATTCAAATGGAATTGACCCCTGGAACCAAAGGGAGCTTTACGACATACTTGATCTTTGCCTCTCCTGCAAAGGATGCAAATCGGAGTGCCCTTCCAACGTCGACATGTCAAAACTGAAGGCCGAGTTCATGCAGCACTGGTACGATGCAAACGGAATTCCACTCAGGGCATGGCTTGTTGCAAATATAACCGTTATCAACAGGCTTGGGTCACTATGGCCCGGACTTTTCAATGCCTTTACCAAAAACCGCCTCTTCTCCGGTTTGATCAAATATTTTTCAGGCTTTGCGCATCAAAGGAGCATACCCGGCCTTCACGGTACAACTCTTGGCGGCTGGGCGCGCAGGAATGGTTTAGGCCTTGACGGGGCTACCAGGAAGAAGGGCAGGGTATTGTTTTTGCAGGATGAGTTTACCGGGTACAATGATGTACCTGCCGGGATAAAGGCTATTATGCTTCTTGTACGCCTCGGGTACAATGTGGAGGTAAGCGGGCATTTCCAGAGTGGCAGGACTTACATATCCAAGGGCTTTTTACGCCGGGCAAGAAGGATTGCCCGGAGGAATATTGAAAAGTTCAGAAGGTATGCGGAACAGGATACGGCAATTGTAGGGATAGAACCTTCGGCAATCCTGACTTTCAGAGATGAATATCCTTCTCTTGCAGGCAGGGATCTTGCCGCAGCAGCCGGAAAGCTGTCTCTTTCTTCGCTTATGATAGATGAGTTCATTTCACAAGAGGCTGATGCAGGCAGGGTAACGCCCCAGGAGTTTACCCGCGAAGATGCCGGGATACTTCTGCACGGACATTGCCAGCAGAAGGCTGTTGCATCGACCACACCAACAATCAGGATGCTTTCGCTACCGGAGAACTACAAAGTGCGGGAGATAAGATCGGGCTGTTGCGGAATGGCGGGTTCATTCGGTTATGAGAAAGAACATTTTGAGTTATCTATGAAAACAGGTGAGCTTATACTCTTTCCGGAAGTTAGAAATGCTCCTGCGGGGACTCTCATTGCTGCACCCGGCACCAGCTGCCGGCACCATATACTCGACGGTACCGGCAAAAAGGCTTGCCACCCTGTTGAGATACTTTACGATGCGCTCATGGTACGCAGTGGTTTTGATATCCCTGAAAAGCTGCCACGAAACAGTTTCAGGGCAGGTTAAAACTGATATTTATCTTGTTGTAATAACAATGCAAGTATTAGCTTTGTGTGCCATTCGGCACTGTTTGTGAGTTATTTTGCAATATAATGAATACTTATCTTACGGTCATACTCAGCTATTTCCTGTTCATCATACTGGTATCGCTGTTTACCAAGCGCATTGCAAGCAGGTCGGCTGCAGATTATCTGATAGCTGGCAGGAACCTTGGGCTTATAGCCTGTGCTGTCGTGGTTGCATCTGAATGGCTTGGCGGCATGAGCACCATAGGTGTGAGTGAGAAAGCGTTCACCTCAGGCACTATGCAGCCGGTTCTGTACAATATCTCAACTGCTGCCGGTATGATCATCATAGGATTTACCGTAGCCCGGCACTACAGGGAGAAGAATGTACATACCGTAAGTGAGATGCTTGAAAATCTTTTCGGTAAACGTACAAGGAGCATTTCAGCCATTGCTTTCCTGGCGGCATATATAACACTATCATATGTGCAGTTGCAGACCTGTGCCAGTGTTCTCGGTCCGCTTTTCGGGATAAGCTGGACCAATGCGGTCCTGATATCGTCAATTGTGATAACAGCATATACCTATGTAGGAGGTATGCACGCGCTTGCGGTAACCGGTATAATTCATGTAGTGACAATGTTCCTTGGTATAGGTATTGCCCTTGTTACCGGCCTGGACAAAATGACAGGGTTTTCAACCCTCTCTGCTACGCTTGTAGAACTCGGATCGCCGGCAAACTGGTACAATCCCTTCAGCGGCGGGATGTCATATGCACTTTCACTGGTAATTGGAGGTGTTCTTGGTGGAATGGCAGGCCAGGCCAGCATACAACCGATATTCGCTGCAAGGGATTCAAAAACTGCAAGGAACTCAGCCATTCTTTCAAGCCTGATAATAGCACCCTTCGGTATCATGGTAGCGCTGCTGGGCCTCATAGCCCTGACTGGTCATTTTATAGATGCCGGATCGATAACCAATCCCAAAATGGTATTGCCAACGCTGCTTACAACCCCCGGTTTCATTCATCCGGTGCTGGGTGGACTGGCTCTGGCTGGTATTTTGGCAGCAATATTGTCAACAGTGGGCCCGGTTAATTTTGCAGTTGTTACTATTGCTACGAAGGATATCTATCACAGCCTCATCAACCGGACGGCAGTCGACCAAAAGATTGTTGCAACAGCCCGTCGGCTGGTAATACTGGTGAATTTTGTTACAATACCCATGGCCATATTCATACATGGCGCCATACTCGATGCGGCCTATGTATCTTATGCCATAAGGGCTGTTGGGGCAATTGTAATAATTCTTGGAATATACCGCCGGGGCTGGATAAGCAGTGAAGGTGTGAGATGGGCATTTGGAGGGGGAACCCTGGCTGTGCTTTTAGCTGTGATAGGCAACAAAGCCGGCTGGTTCAGCATCGAAGAAACGTTTGTGGGTGTGGGTTCGGCGGTGATTTTTATCCTTGCAGGCAATTTATGGGCGAGGTTAAGAAAAAAGGCGGCGAAGATTGATTTGCCTGACGATGGTAATTAATAAATGCAAGCCTTGTATGGTTACTGATTGGACAATGTAATTACCGGTCTCCTTTAAAATCCTTCATATGGAACTACCACTGAGAGGTATAAAAGTTACAGAACTTGCAAATGTCCTTGCCGGGCCCAGTATCGGATTGTTTCTGGCTGAACTGGGGGCCACGGTGATCAAGGTTGAGAACATCAAGTCTTGCGGTGATGTTACAAGGCACTGGAAATTGCCTACAGAAGATCCGGATACTGATATTTCCGGTTATTTTTCCTGTGTTAACTGGGGTAAGAGATCTCTTGCGCTGGATATAACCCATGAGGAGGGACTTGAAATTGTAAGGCAACTTGCCAGGCACAGTGATATAATTCTTGCCAGCTATAAGCCCGGAGATGCCGAAAAGCTGAAAGTTGACTACCGCTCCCTTACTGAGCTGAACGAAAACCTGGTGTACGCGCATGTAACCGGTTACGGGACCGGGAACCCGCGGGCGGGCTATGATGCCATAATACAGGCGGAAAGCGGGTTTACATATATGAACGGCGAGCCGGGAGGTAAACCCACCAAGATGCCTGTTGCGTTGATGGATGTACTTGCGGCCCATCAGCTGAAAGAGGCCATACTGCTTGCCCTGCTCTCGCGTGAGAGGGGCGGGGGCGGTCAGTATATAGAATCGTCGCTGCTTAAATCGGGTGTCGCCTCACTCGCCAACCAGGCAACAAACTGGCTTGTAGGTAACTCTATTCCTCAAAGGATTGGGTCGGATCATCCCAATATCGTACCTTATGGAACGATTTTCTCAACTGCCGATGGCGGCGATATTGTGCTGGCTGTCGGTACCGACAAACAGTTTCGCGAATTGTGCCGGTTATTGGGCAGGCCCGCCATGGCCGATGATGAAAAGTTTACCAAAAACTACAACAGGGTGGTGAACAGTGCCTTACTGAAGAAAGAGCTCCAGAAACTCATTGGGAAATATAACCGGAACGAGATACTTGAGATGCTGGAGAGTAAGAGGGTGCCTGCCGGAGGGGTGTACAACATGAAGGAGGTTTTTGAGACACCTGAGGCGGCGGAGATGCTGATGGAAGCACCCCTTAATTCCGGTTCGGTCAGAGGCGTTAGTTCAGTGGCATTTTCTTCAGACAGGATCGCCGTTGACAGGGAACTCTCACGACCTCCCCATTATGGCGAGCATAGTGTCGAGATACTTTCAGAACTACCTGGTTACCCGGGTGACAAGATTGACAAATTACTTAAAGAAAATGTGATATATGCAAAAAGCGACTGAAAAACAAACTGTTATTGTCGACGGAAGCCGGTTGGTAACTGAAGCCATGGCCAGGGCAGGAGCCGATGCGTTCATTGGCTATCCCATAACACCTGCCAACTTGCTCTACCAGTACTCCGGTCGCCGTATGCCGCTTTTTCTTCCTGCACCAGATGAGATCACGGCGCTGCAGTGGATGTCGGGACTTGCTGCTACCGGCAAGATTCCCGTTACTGCAACATCCTTCCCGGGGTTTGCACTGATGATCGAATCGATCAATATGGCTTATATGATGGAGCTGCCGATGGTGATTGTGCTCGTGCAGCGACTCGGACCGGCAACAGGCACCGCAACATGCGGTGCGCAGGGTGATCTCGGACTGCTCAGGGGCATGATATCCGGAGGGTATCAGCTGCCTGTGCTTTGCGGTGACGGTTTTGAGGGATCGTGGAGACTTTCGTCCCTGGCTGTGCAAATAGCTGCAAGGCTTAGAACCCCTGTTGTATATCTTACCTCAAAGGAGGAGATGATGACAAGGAAAAGTTTTAACCTTGCCCTCCTTGATGATATTTCTGCTGCTGAAGTGCCCATGTATACAGGTAAGGATCCTTACAGGTCATATGATAAGGCAGGAAAGGGGGTGCCCCCTTTCCTGCCTGTTGGCAACAACAGATGGCAGGTAAGGCTGAACGCCTCTACTCATGATCGCGATGGAATATTACAGCATTCAACCCGGGAAGCTCTTGACAATACGATGCGCCTTCAGGATAAGGCACCCGGGCATATTGACCAATTTACCCGGTACGAATATGACCGGGAGGAAGGAGCATCAACCCTTGTTATTTCTTACGGGATAACCGCAGGCGCTGCGAGGGAGGCTGTATATAATATCCGTGAAAGCGGTAAAAAAGTGTCGCTGCTTGTTCCAGGAACAATCCTACCTGTACCACCCGGATATTATGATATAACTGACAGATATGAAAGGGTGGTTGTGGCAGAGGAAAATACCGTGGGACAACTGGCCGGTATACTTTTTGGCGGGAGGTTGCCCGGCAAGGTCCATACAGTCGGTGCTGCAGGCAGGATGATAGTGAGCGATGAAATCAAAAGAGAGGTGCTGATATGAATACAATACTAAAAAAAGCGGTGTTACCTTATTGCAAAGGCTGCGGGCATGACCTGGTTGCCAGGAACACTGCCGCGGCACTGGAACAGATGGGGACTGACCCCCTGGATGTAATAGTGGTTACCGATATCGGGTGTCACGGCATTATTGACGGATGCCTGAATACACATACCGTTCACGGGCTTCACGGCCGTTCTGTTGCGATTGGGGCAGGTATGGCAATGGGCCTCGACGGCCAGGCGAAGAAGATAATTGTATTCATTGGTGACGGAGGCAGTACAATCGGGCTGCAACATATACTTGAAGCTGCCAGGCTGAACCTTGATATGACTGTTGTAGTCCATAACAATATGCTGTACGGAATGACAGGGGGACAGACAAGCGGACTTACACCCTGCGGCTTCAGGACAACCACCTCTTCGGAGGGTAATCCGTGGACAGGTTATGACCTGTGTGCCCTGGCCCATACATCTGGTGCTGCCCTCACCAGCCGGGTAACGGGCATGGGGCAAATCTCCGGCCAGCTCCGGGAAGCATTTGAGACTCCCGGATTTTCACTGGTGGAAGTTATCGAAATATGCCCCAGCTATGGTGTAAGGCTTAATCCGGGTAAAAAGCTGAGACAGATCATCGAGGAATCGGGCCGGTTGCCCGGAAGGTGGGTGAATAACAGGGAGCCATTTTTAATAAAGCAGGGGGAAAAAACCGGCAACCTGCTGGAAGAGCTGGAAGCTATAAAGGTTGATCATAAATCTCCTCCCGGCAAACCCGTTTCGATTGTTGTAAGCGGGTCAGCAGGGGAAGGGATCCAGCTGGCCGCAGGGATAATGGCAACTGCTGCGGTCAGGTCGGGCTGCCACGTTACACAGAAAGGCAGTTACCCGGTAACTGTAGGAGTTGGCTTTTCGACGGCTGAAGTTATTATATCGCCGCGGCCCGTTATTTTTCACGGTATCGATATTCCCGATGTGGTGGTGGTTACTTCGGGAGACGGACTGGCACACTGCAAGCGAAGGATTAAGGCCATGAAAAGGGGTACGGTGTTTGCCGATACCTCACTGGAACTGCCTGAAACGGGAGCTGCTGTTGTCAGGCAGGATTTCCGTTCTGCCGGCATAAGGTCCGCCTGCCTTTTCGCACTTTTCAGGATGTCGGCAGATACCGGCATTATATCCCTGGGAACGTTGCACCGCACAGTCCTTGAAAGCCGGCTGTCGCCCAAAGTACCGGTCGACAAAATAATGGAGATGGTAAAAGGTTGATGGTTCCTGCATGCGTTTCACGGATAACGAGTTTTACAGCTTTGTTATTGAGAAGGGTATCGGTAAAAACTTTTGAAATAAAGGAGAAATTTTTTATTTTTGCACCCTGTTTGACCGGAATACCGTCGCCGGCAATAAAGCCGGACGATGCAAAATTTAACCAATTAATAGAAAAAGTATGTTAAATCAGTACGAAACCGTTTTCATTATTACTCCCGTTTTGTCTGAAAGTCAGATGAAGGAAGCGGTTGAAAAAGTCAGGAAAATAATAACTGACAACGGAGGAGAGATAGTCCATCATGAGGACTGGGGATTGAGAAAACTGGCCTATCCCATTAAGAATAAATCCACTGGTTTCTATAACCATTTTGAGTTCAGGGCACCTGGCGAGCTTGTAGCCAGATTGGAGACAGAATACAAGCGCGACGAGCGGATCCTGAGGTTTCTGACCTTCAAAATGGATAAGTATGCCGTCGAATATAGTGAAAAGAGGCGTTCAATTGCTAATAAGGAAGTAAAAAAAGAGGAGGAATAAGACATGGCACAAAATCAGTCGGAAATCAGATATCTCACGCCTCCTACGGTAGAGATCAAGAAAAAGAAGTATTGCCGTTTCAGGAAGAACAAGATTAAGTATGTTGACTATAAGGATCCCGAGTTTCTGAAGAAATTCCTTAACGAGCAGGGAAAGATCCTTCCCCGGCGAATCACAGGGACATCCCTCAAGTATCAGAGAAAGGTGTCAACAGCTGTTAAGCGTGCGCGTCACCTGGCTTTGCTGCCATATGTAACTGATATGTTGAAATAAATTAACCGGAGGATTATAAAATGGACATTATATTAAAGCAGGATATACAGAATCTTGGTCATGCCGATGATATCGTTACTGTAAAGGACGGATATGCCAGGAATTTCCTGATACCCCAGGGAATGGCAGTAATTGCAACCCCTTCGGCCCGTAAAATGCATGCCGAAAATCAGAGGCAGAGAGCTCATAAAGAGGCCAGGGTCCGTGAAGAAGCAGAAGCCCTGAGGGATAAGATGGAAGGTACAAAGCTTACCCTTGGTGCCAAGACAAGCACAAAAGGCAAGATATTCGGTTCAGTCAATACCATCCAGATTGCCGAATCACTCAAGGAGCTTGGTTTTGATGTCGAACGCAAGCAGATCTCCATCAAAGAGGACCTGATTAAGGAGGTGGGTACCTATAATGCAACCGTTAAGCTTCACAAGGATGTTACGGTTGATATTGAGTTCGAGATAGTATCCGAATAATTTCGGGTAACTGTTTAAGATAAAGCCAACAGCCCTTTCCCTTTCGGGGATGGGCTGTTTTTTGGTGTGACATGCATGTTCTTTATCTATCAGGTTGTAAGTCCGGGTCGATCCCGGGTTGGCAGGAACAGCCATCTGAAGGCAGGGATTGAACTGCGGGGTTCTGCCTGAAGGAAGCCGGGGGGAAGGCCACTGTTTAACAAAACAGACAGGATTCAGGGCCTGCCGGGCGGGCAACCCTGATAATTGAGCAGGCTGAGCTGTGATGGACCCGGCAGCAGGCTGCAGTGTGTTTACACCCAAGCAGTCTAAGCTATTACTGCTTTACCGCGATGGTTTCGATCTCCACCATTACCCCAAGGGGCAGTTTTACCACGCCGTATGCTGCCCTGGCCGGGGGGTTCACAGGATAGTACCTGGCATACACGTCGTTCATGACCAGGAAATTATCCATGTCATCTAGCAGGCATGTCGATTTGACCACATCCTGTAAGCCGTACCCGGCCTCCTCCAGGATTGCCTTGATGTTCTCCAGTACCTGCCTGGTCTGCTCCTTGATTCCCCCTTCGACTATTTTGCCTGTTGCAGGGTCAACCGGAATTTGACCGCTTACATAAAGAACACCGTTTATTTCAACGGCCTGGGAATAAGGCCCTATTGCTGCAGGGGCTTTTTTGGTGTTTATAATACGCTTCATTTGCATAAAGTAGGGTTATCAAATTTATAATCTGCTAATTATGTTTTACAGGTAATTTATATTCAGTGTTTCAGTTTTGGTTGAACCTTCATGATTTATTGACTTTATGCCGATCTCACATGCAATTGACTTTTTGTTTATGAATGCAACCCAGGTGTAACATTCATTGTATTTTGTGAGCTTCAGATCATGGGTGTTCATGGTATTTTTGTTTTTCCGGATATTTCAGGATGTAAGCTTTGTTTATATTGTCAGGTGCCGCCGGATTACTGCTGCCGTCAATATTACCTGAAGAAGTTGTCATACCAGCTCCGCTGTGTGTGGTACTTCAGATCCTGCAAAATTGAGGCCTTTACCTGTATGGTAAAGTTCCAGCTCTTTCTCGAACCGAACGGTACTACCCCAAACCTCATCTCCCAGCAGTGCAGGTCTCTGTAAATATTTATGTTGGTCATTGTAAAATCTCCAGCCCTGAAGTCGTAACCTGAGCTGAATCCAATCCTCCATCTCGGGGTAAGGCTCAGGTCGCCCGAAAAATTGAGTGTCTGGTTGATCTGCACCTCGTCGCGCGGTTTGGAATAGTTCAGGTTATACCTTACATTCAGGTTCCAGGGTACGTTGAAATCGACATAATCGCCGTAATAGTGTACCGAAGCATCATAATTGTCAAGGTGTGAAAAACGGTCCTCACCAGGTGGCATCCCGTCGCCGGCATCTATCATAGGGTCCATACCTTCAGGGCCCATGAGGTCGTCACCCGGCTGCGGTGTTGTTCCCGGTGCCGGACTCCTGTCAGCTGCAGCCGATCTCAGGCCCATAGTGAGGCTTAGTCCCGCCCTTGTAATCCTGCCGGGCCTGCGGTTCACGCTCCACTCCGATGCATTGTATCGCCTGAAGTTATCATCTACAGCATAAGGATCCATTACTGCATTGAAGTTGATACGTACCTTATTGTCGAACAGTGCGGTGTTACCGGTCATGTTTATGGTCGACCAGTTCATGGAATCGGCATAAACGTTATAGCTGGTCGAAAAGTTCAGCCGGTCAAGAAGCTTAACCTTCCTGGCCTCTGCATCAGGGTCGCGGGGATCCCTCACTTTCATTTCGATATTGTTTGCAAGGCTCAGGCTTACGGATCCTGACGGCCCCCTTATGGTTGGGGTTCCGTAGATACCGTTCTCAAATATTGAATAGGTTGTTGTGTTTCCAAGGGTGTCGCGCTGCACCTCCCGGTAGTATTCAGGAACCAATCCCTCCAGGTCAGGTGCATAACTGAAACCCACCGACGGTACCATCACGTGCCTGATTGCTTCAACACGGGAGTCGCGAAACTGATACATACCATATATGTTCTGGCTCAGTCCGGTTGAAAAGCTTGGTGTAAGGGAGTGTCCGTAAACGATGCCGGGAATCGTGTCGGTTACCAGGCTGGGAACTTCCTCCTGTCTTACAGGATCAAAATAATCTTCTACCCAGCTCTTTCTGATCTGGCTGGTATACATAACCCCGGTATATGTAAGAGCGGGAGTAATATTGAGGAGGTTAAGCACCCTGAAATTTGCCCTCAGGGGTATGTCATGCTGGAACCCGCTCTGCATGTCCCCCAGGGTTTCTCTTCTGAAAAGAAGGGTGTCGTATGTATTTATACGGTTATCAATTTTTGATGTGTAGCTAAGTTCAATATTGTCGTACCAGCGCTGTTCCATCCTGTCGGGATTCCTGAATGGGTATTGCCTGGCCATGTTGAAATTAACCGAAGGCATACGCAGGCTGACTGACTGGTTTGCAAAGTTCTGGTTGGCGCTGATATTGCTTGTAAGGCTGAAGGGTGAATCGGGCCACCGGTGGCTAAAAGAAACACTGGACTGGGCAGTGTTTTGCGCGAACCTGTCAGGGTCGACAGTATTGAATTGGTTGAATGAACTGGACCCGAAATTCACGCTGGCTGAGAAATTGCTGTAAGGGGATGCCTTTGCGTCCTGCCGGTGCTGCCAGGCTATATTGTATGAGGTGTTTTGCTGAAAGTTAGCCATTCCTCTTTCGCCCACCAGATTGTTGGAATAGGCAAACCTCATGCTTCCCCCGAACCTGTAACGTACCCGGTAGTTTGACATGGCGTTTGCCGCCCATGAGCCAAGGCTGTATACATCTCCTGTAAGCCTGAGGTCGAGATAGTCGTTTATATTAAAGTAATATCCCGCTTCGCGAAGATAGAAACCCCTGGAGGCTTCCTCACCGTAGCTGGGCATCAGGACTCCTGATGTGCGGTCGGGTTTATTCGGGAAAAACCCGAAGGGCACGGCAATGGGCAGGGGTATATCTTCAATTACCAGATAAGCCGGGCCGCTGATCACTACTTCATCGGGTATAACTTTAGCTCTTGTAAGTGCAATATAGAAGTGAGGGTGCTCATGGTCGCATGAGGTGAATTTGCCTCCATGTATGTGAAGATGATCGTTTTCATGTTTCTTGGTCAGATTGCCGTGAAGGTATCCCCCTTCCTGCTCGGTCACAACTCCCGTTATAAGCCCCTTTTCGGTTTCGAAGTTGTATCTCATTGTTTCTGC
Organism: Bacteroidales bacterium; assembly: GCA_007131165.1. GTDB lineage: Bacteria > Bacteroidota > Bacteroidia > Bacteroidales > PUMT01 > PXAP01. Next base: position 14,537 of record SLRB01000249.1, read on the forward strand.
CTCATAGCTTTCCCTTCCTTCGGTCATTACGGGCCTGCCGGTTATTTTTCCATCTTCGCCGGGCAAACCTTTGGCAAATACTTCGCTGTTGGCCATATCTATCTCAATGTAGGCTGCATGCAGTTCAATGTTACCGTATTTAACCCAGGCATCGCCGTAAAGGAATATTTTCTGTTCATTAATTGAAACATCGACCGAATCGACAGCATTATAGTCTACCCTTGAAGAGAGCAGGTTGTTTCGGCGCTGAGGTTCGTCGGGGCGGGGTATCTGTTGTAAAGTGTCTTCCGGGGGCTCCTCAAGCAACTGCCCCGGAGCCTGTACTTCCGGATCGGTTATAAGGTGCCGGAGTGTATCGGGAATGTTTGGGTCATAATGAATCAAATCTTCCCTGGATTGCAGGACAGTATCGGGATTCTGGATCTGAGAACGGTTGTGCTCTATTGTATAGGCCTGGTATTGATCTTGTTGTAATGGCAGTGCCATTGCCGGGGACTGGATGATCCCGGCAACCGGAAGCCACATGAAAATCAGGGTTAGAATCTTGGACAGGGGCTTAAAAACCTTGGTATAATCCTTATTATGCAATTTTATTATACTATTTTTGCAAAGATATCAGTTTAGAAGTTGAAATCTCAAAACTAACCAATAAAATCAATTTGGTGATAAATGTTCGGCTTTTTGAAGTTTCTGTATTATCAAACTAAACGGATTTCTCCGGTTATTCTTGTACTGGCAGCACTTTTTTTGCCTGTACCGGCAAACAGCTCCGGTAACGGGGCTTACAGGCTGAGAACCGTGGTGATAGATCCGGGCCACGGAGGCAGGGATTCAGGCGCAGTAGGGCGCAGAAGCATGGAAAAGGATATAGTGCTGGCAATCTCGCTCAAGCTTGGAGAGTATATTAACAAATACCTCCCCGATGTAAATGTAATTTATACAAGGGATACAGACGAATTTGTCGAGCTTCACAGACGGGCTGAGATAGCCAACAGGAATAATGCCGACATGTTCATATCAATACATGCAAATGCTAATCCCAACAGAAATGCAAAGGGTACCGATACCTTTGTGCTCGGTCGCAGTAAAACCAAAGAAAACCTTGAACTGGCGATGAAGGAGAATGCGGCCATACTTCTGGAAGAGGATTATGATGAACAATATGAGGGGTTCGATCCCAACTCCACTGAATCATATATTATTTTTTCTATGATGCAGAACACCTTCCTTTCGCAGAGCCTGGAATTTGCCGCACATGTTCAAAGCCAGTTCAGGGAGAGGGTTGGCAGGGTTGACAGGGGTGTCAAACAAGCCGAATTTGTGGTTCTCTGGCAGACCACCATGCCAAGCGTACTGGTTGAGGTTGGGTTTATAAGTAATGAAGATGAAGAGAGATTTCTGATGTCGGAGCAGGGTCAGGCATATATAGCTTCGGCTATTTTCAGGGCCTTCAGGGATTACAAGGTGTCGATCGAGAGAAAAAGCGATGCCCTGTTTGCATCATCCGGCAGGAACCTGAATGGCAACAACAGTGATGAAGGCAAAATTACCCCAGAGCTTACTGAGGGTTCAGCTGAAGATGCGGGATACAAAACAGTATTCAAGGTGCAGGTTGGATCGTCCAGGAACAGGATACCTCTTGATTCAGACTTCTTCGGGGGAGTTGAGGGAGTAGAGGTGTTTGAATCTGATGGGTTATACAGGTATGTCGTAGGATCTGCCACCACACTGGAAGACATAGTCGACTTCAGGAAAAAAATGCAGCAGATATTCCCCGATGCCTTTATTGTGGCTGTACGCAGAGGCAGTCTTATATCCCTGCAGGAAGCGCTGAACGGGAACTGACCGGTAGTTTATGTGCAGCGGGCACCTTATTTAAATTGATTTCAATTTTGGTCTTATGAGAATATATTTCAACAAAGAAGTCAGGATAGGATTACTTATGATCCTTATCCTTGTGTTTTTTATATGGGGATACAGTTTCCTCAAAGGAAAAAACCTGTTGTCGCCAACGAATAATTATTATGCGGTTTACGAGCGGGTTGGAGGGTTAATGGAGTCGGGACACGTGATGCTGAGCGGATACAGGGTAGGCTACGTTGATGATATAAGGTTTTCCGATGACCAGAGATATCTGCTTGTAAGGCTGTCGGTCGATAAAGGAATTAATCTGCCTGAAGGTACTGTTGCCAGGATTGTAAGCTCAGATTTTATGGGGACAAAGGCTATTAACCTTTATATGGGGGTATCGGACAGGCATCACAGCCCGGATGACACCCTTATATCTGAGATTGAACCCGACCTGCTGGAGGGACTTATGATGCAGATTGAGCCGGTGAGATACCAGGCTGAGAAAATGATGGCATCCATAGATTCGGTTTTTATTGCTGTAAATTCAATGCTTGATGCCGAAATGCAGGACAATATTTCGGAGAGCATGGTTAATATTAAAGCAACTACCAGCAGCCTCCGGCAATCGATAACCGCCATGGAAGGGATGTTTACCAGTGATGACAACCCGTTGGAAGGTATAATGACCAATATCGAAAAAGCTTCCGGAAATTTCGCCTCCCTGTCAGATTCGCTTGTCCGTTCCGATATTATCAATGTGATTGCCAATATGAACAATGTGCTTGACGACCTTGCCAGGGTTGTCGAAAAAGCAGGCAGTGGAGAGGGAAGCCTGGGAAAATTACTTGCAGATGAGGAACTGTACAATAATCTCGAAAGTGCCGCAGAAAATCTGGATAAGCTGATTATTGACCTGAAAGAGCATCCCGGCAGGTATGTCAATTTTTCCATCTTTGGCCGGCGAAGAGATTAGATTGGCTCTATTTTGATAAACCACCTCTTTTATTTGATTAAAAAAACCAGGTTTTTCTTGGGGAGTAAAACTAACATCAGTTAACATCAAGTAAAGTTTTAGTTAACAATTCCTTAAAACCACCACACACGAACAGCCTGAAATTAAGTAAGATAAGATTATTTTATTTTTTTTCCAGATTCTAAGACATTGTCATTAAAAGCATTGTTTTTTTTTTCAGAAAGTCAATACCCGTCCCGGTTTTTTTTTTACCATTTTTTTAACAAAATTGCTTCTGCTTCGAAATAGGGATAAATAATTTTTAAAGTTTTAGTTTATAAATGGATAGCAATCACGTTACAATCTGGAATAATTGTCTTAAAGTAATAAGGGATAATGTACCCTCAATCAGTTATCGTACCTGGTTTGAGCCTATTGTTCCCCTTAAGATTGAACACAACGTATTGACCATCCAGGTTCCAAGTCCTTTCTTTTATGAATACCTTGAGGAGCAGTATATAGATATTCTAAGCAAAACCCTGCGCAAAGAAGTTGGTAAGGATGCCAAGCTGGAGTATAACGTTGTTATGGAGAACAATGGGTTTGCTGATATAAAGCCCTATACCGTAAGATTTCCCGGGAAATCAAAATCGGAGCCCAGAAACAGGCCGGTGTCCATTCCGCTGGATAGTGGTGAGAACACTATAAAAAATCCATTCGTCATACCGGGCATTAAAAAGTTGCATGTTGATCCTCAGCTATGTCCCGACAAGACATTTTCCAACTTTGTAGAAGGGGACTGTAACCGTCTTGCCCGTTCGGCCGGTATTGCCGTTGCAGGGAACCCGGGAGGAACCGCATTCAATCCGCTTTTTCTCTATAGTGATAACGGGCTTGGAAAAACCCACCTGGCTCAGGCTATCGGTATTGATGTTAAGGAGAAGTTTCCTGACAAGACGGTGCTTTATGTTGATGCCAACAAGTTTTCCAACCAGTTCGTTGAAGCAATAAGAAACAACAACCGCAATGATTTCCTGCACTTTTACCAGATGATAGATGTTCTGATAATAGATGACGTGCAGGATTTTGCCGGAAAAGAAAAGACACAGGACATATTCTTCCATATTTTCAATCATCTTCACCAGTCCGGTAAACAGCTGATACTAACTTCCGACAAGCCTCCTGTTGAGCTGCAGGGGATGGAGCAGCGTCTGCTTTCCCGGTTTAAATGGGGCTTATCGGCCGACATGCAGGTTCCCGGCACCGATACCCGTATAGCCATTCTGAAGCAGAAGGTATATAATGACGGTATCGACATTCCTGACGAGGTGATAGAGACCCTTGCTACACATATTACAACCAATATAAGGGAGCTTGAAGGGGCCCTGATCAACCTGCTTGCCCAGTCCACTCTAAATCGCAGGGAGATAAACAATGAATTGGCAAGGCAGGTTATCGAGAGGCTTGTAAGAAACAGCAAGAAGGAGATATCCATACAGCATATACAGAAGGTTGTCTGCGACTATTTCAATATTCATGTCGATCAGTTGCAGGTCAAAACCAGGAAAAGAGAGATTGTTCAGGCCCGGCAGGTTGCCATGTTTTTCTCAAAAAGCCTGACCAAATCTTCACTTGCAACTATAGGATCACAGATTGGCGGCAAGGATCATGCTACGGTGCTGCACGCTTGCAAGACCGTCAATAACCTTATGGAGACCGACAAACGCTTCATGAACTGCATCCAGGAGATTGAAAAGAAGCTAAAGGTATAGTTTATCCGGAAAACCAGCATCAGCAGGTCGCGGGAAAGCTTCGGCCGGTCCTGAACTGCAGGTTACCTGGAGCTTACTGGAATTATTGTCAATCTGAAATGCCCGCCGGTTACCCGGGAATTAGAAATGAGCTGTCGCCGTAGCTAAGGAATCTGAAGTCGTGATCAAGCGCGTACTTGTATACCCTTCGCCAGTCTTTGCCTATAAAGGCCGCTATAAGCAGAAGTAATGTACTTCCCGGCTGGTGGAAGTTTGTTATCAACCGGTTGGTTACCCTGAACCTGTAACCGGGTACGATCATCATTCCTGTTTTGGCCTCAAGTATTTCGGAATCTTTTTTGTCAATTTTATGCAGAAGTGCTTCCATGGCAGCCGTAACCGGAATATTGCCGGGGAGACTGACATATTCCCACTGGGAGAGACCGGAGCTGCAGGAGTTAACTCCGGATGCTTTTTTACCGGCAGTCTCTTTTAAGGGAACATCATTCAACAAACCTGTAAGCTCTTTGACACCCATCCAGTATAGGCTCTCCAGGGTGCGGACCGATGTTGTGCCAACCGCTGTAACTGAGCCTGCATAATCGATAATTTGCCTGATGGTTTTTTTGGTTACAGAGAAGTGTTCGGAATGCATGTGATGACTGTCTGCAGTTTCAGATTTGACAGGGGCGAATGTTCCTGCTCCCACGTGGAGTGTGATCTCTCCGGTAGCCGAACCGCTCGCCCTCAGCTCATCAAGTATTTTGCCGGTAAAATGCAGACCTGCAGTAGGTGCAGCCACCGAGCCCTCGTGTCTTGAATAGACGGTCTGGTACCATGATTTATCTCCGGCAACAGGCATACGGTCGAGATAGGGCGGCACCGGGGTCATCCCGGCACCATCAATGACATCACCAAATTGCAGTTCACCAGGCTCCCATGAAAACCTTATCTCCTGCCATGTGCCATGGTCGGCCGTCATCTCTGTTTTAAGTGTGGCTTTTTTACCGTGCACCATAACTTCTTTTGCCAAAGAGCCACCCTTCCATTTTTTCTTGTTGCCTGTCATGCATTTCCATCTGCAACCCGGAGAAGCAACAAAGGCCCTCTCGTAACCGGCGGGTTCCAAAGGTTCAAGAAGGAATATCTCAATTCTGGATCCGGTGGGTTTATACATAATTATCCTTGCCTGTATTACCCTTGAGTTGTTCAGCACCAATAATCCGTCTCCGCCTGCAAGTTTTATAATGTTCCGAAACGGGGTTTTGCCTATTTTTCCCCTGTCGTAAACAAGAAGTTTGGAACCAGCTCTGTCCTCCAGGGGGAATTTTGCTATTCTGTCTTCCGGAAGCTGATAGGAATAATCCTCCATTCTGATATTTTCAGGTACAGGACTTGTCATGTAATTTCCAGTTTTGTAGCGCGAAATTAATTAATTTTGTATCATAATCAGAAATTAAAACGGAGAACGATCATGATCAAAAAAGGAGACAGGGTAAAGTTTTTGAATGATACCGGCGGGGGGATAGTGACCAGTACCAGCAACCCGAAGCTGGCTATGGTTCTGATTGACGACGGGTTCGAGGTACCGGTGCCCGTATCCGAGCTTATACAGGTAACCGGACAACAGGATTATCCTGCAGGCGACAGCCATAATGCTGATGATCATGAAGAAACAGCTTCTGCCGGGCCGGAAGATATTGAGGAGGATGATGAGATAACCGGTTCAGCAACGGATATTTCCGGAACCACTTTAAAGCAGCGTGGGCAATACGATGAAGACTTGCCTGTTGATTACAACAGGAGCGGGTATTCTGGAGAATACCGGCAAAAGGCTGCGGGGTCAGATCATCACGGTATGCAAGAGAGTAAAAAATACCGTTCTGCAGAATCATCAAGCGGCACAAACGGCAAGAGTGAGCCGGCACGTAGCGGTGCCGAGCGGAACATACTGGCAGGGCTCAGAGAAAACAGCTCTTCGAAAGACCTTGAGCTATGGCTTATTAACGACAGCCGGTTCAGTGTCTTTTATTCCCTCTTAAAAAAGGAAGACTCATCATGGGCAAATATCAAAACCGGCCATATAGAACCAGATACCAAGATCATGGCATGCAGCTTCAGAAGGGAGGAGGTTAATTCGTTCATGACTCTTAAGTTACAGGCCTTATTTTACATGTATGGTATTTATCAACCTGTATCTCCATCCCAGTGTGAAACAGAACTTGACCCGGTTGACATCTATTCTGCAGGCTCCTTTACAGTTAATGATTTCTTTGAGGATGACGCGAGGATAATCCCGCTGATATCCGATCCGCATGATCGTGAGCTCAGAAAGATACAGGAAGAAGAGGTGAGCAGGCTTGCCTCAGGCAGAAAGGAGGGAGACAGGCTGGCAAAAGGCCCTGCAAAAACAAAAAAGGTCTCCGCCGATCCACTTGTTGAGGAGGTCGATCTTCATATAGAGGATTTGGTAGAAGACCCGGCTGCATTATCGGGAAGAGAGGCACTGGATATACAGATAGCGCGTTTTACCACTGCTCTTGAGGGTGCTCTGAGGGGCAAAACAAAACGTATAGTTTTTATTCACGGGATAGGCCAGGGCAAACTGAAATTTGAGATCAGGAAGACCCTCGACAGGAAGTATCCGAAGTTGCGCTATCAGGATGCCTCTTTCAGAGAATACGGGTACGGTGCTACAATGGTGATCATAAGGAAATAGACAACATTTAGGAGCCATACCGGCTTATAGTCAGACACTTTTTTGTAGCTTTGTCTGTGTGTAATTTTACGCAGAAAAAATTCATGTATATTTGATGCTCGTTTCACAATTGATTGCGTTAACGAGGCGTTAAAAAAGACCAGCAGGCCGTTCCATCGCCTTCCGTTTCTAACGGGGGGAGGAAAGTCCGGGCAGCACAGGGCATCGCGCTTCCTAACGGGAAGATACCCGTGAGGGTATGGATAGCGGAGAAGAAAATAACCGCCCCGGCATGCCGGGGTAAGGGTGAGAAGGTGAGGTAAGAGCTCACCGGTCTGTTTGGCGACAAGCAGAGCCGTCCGTCCCGTGAGCTGTAAGGCCATGTATATTCCGGGTTTTCCGGGTTTCCGGAAAAACAGGATTGCCCGTCCTGGCTTCCTGCAGTGCAGGATAACCGGAAGGGGTAGGCCGCAAGAGGCATCCGGTGACGGTTGTCCCAGATAAATGATGGAAGTCCCCGATAACGGGAAACAGAACCCGGCTTACAGGCCTGCTGACTTTTTTTAAGACCTTTTAAGCCGGTATCCTTTTGGTTTGGACATACCCGGCTGACCTGTTAAAGAATATTTGCAGGTTTAACAGGCCTTAGAAATTCGTTTCCTGAGGGTGCATCCATTCGCCGGCAGTCAGGGTGCAAAAGCACCGTTATTGTTCTTTGTCCTTAAATTGTTTTTTACCGGTCAGATTTGACCCTCACTTCAGAGAATCTCATCTCCGGTATCTTTATCCGCGACAGTACCCATGCCACAAGCAGCCCGCTCATCATTTGCCAGATGCCCCACCATGCAGCCATAAAAGCCATGCCGCCGTTCGCATTGAAAATATTAAATATAAGTACAAGTGCGAGCCCGCTGTTCTGGATTCCAGTCTCAATGCTTAGTGTACGCCTGTCTGCCCTGTGAACCCTGGCAACGGTCCCCACCATGTATCCGGTAGAGAGGGTCTGGACATTGAGCAACAGCACCAGAAGTCCGATCGGGAATATGACATGGGTAAAATGCTCCAGGTTTGAGATGAGGGCGCCAGCTATAAAAGAGAGATATAAGAGTATGGAGGTTATTTTAATACGTTTCATATGTTTTTCGGCAAATTTTGGGAACCTGTGTGCAAACCACATTCCTGCAATAAGCGGTATTCCCAGAAGGATAAAAACCGTCTTGGCCATAGCAAGGAAATCTATCTGGATGGGAATATTCAGGTGACCGGCTTGCTGATAATACCTTACATACATTCCGCCCCAGAAAGCAAAGTTGAAAGGGGTGAAAAATGTAGCCGAAAGCGTTGCAAAAGCGGTCAGTCCCACCGACAGGGCTATGTTTGCTTTGGCGAGTGCCGATATGAAATTGGAAATATTACCGCCCGGGCATGCTGCTATCAGTATCATGCCCATTGCCACCGATGGCGGGGGATTGAGCATAATAACAAGAGCAAATGTAAGTGCCGGCAGGATAAAAAATTGTGAAACAATACCAAGGATGGCAGATTTGGGATAAAGAAATATCTTCCTGAAATTTTCTATTTTAATCTCCATCGCCACTCCGAACATGATACAAGCCAGGGTTATGTTCATGTAGAGCAACCCCCCCTCAGAAAAGTTCAGCCTGATGCTGTCAATGGCTGCCAGAGATTCGAACATGTCATGAGATATTGGTTTTAGCTGGTAAATATAACCTGCTTTTTTCAGAACCGCAACCCGGTTTTTGTTTGTTAAGTGCCGCCGGATGTTGATAAAATGGCATTATTTAAGCAATTTTGACATTGCCCGGCTTTTTGGCAGGTTTTGTGTTATGCGGATTTACTGTATTTTTGGGAACGGTTTAGTAAAAGGTTAACAAATTTTATACAAATTATCCATAATAACAATTTACGGGTACGCGTTAATTTGCAAAAATTGTGTCATTTGGATTAACCGGTATTTATTATCAATTTAAATAACAACTTATGCAGAAAACAGTTGATATCAAGGAACTTAATGAAAGGATCAAACAGGAAAGTTCTTTTATTGATGCAATAAACGGGGAGTTGTCAAAAGTAATCGTAGGGCAGAAGCACCTTACCGACAGTATGCTGATCGGACTTTTGTCTGACGGCCACATTTTGATCGAGGGTGTGCCCGGACTGGCAAAGACATTGTCTATAAGTACACTGGCCGGAATTATAAACGCAAGGTTTAACCGTATCCAGTTTACTCCCGACCTTTTGCCGGCCGATCTTCTTGGTACAATGATATACAGCCAGAAAAAGGAGGAGTTTCATGTAAAGAAGGGACCGCTATTCTCCAATTTCATACTGGCTGATGAGATAAACCGTGCCCCCGCAAAGGTACAGTCGGCCCTGCTTGAGGCCATGCAGGAGCGGCAGGTTACAATAGGTTCGGAGACATTCAGGCTTGATGAACCTTTTATGGTTATGGCAACCCAGAACCCGATAGAGCAGGAGGGGACCTATCCTTTGCCGGAAGCGCAGGTCGACAGGTTCATGCTGAAGGTTGTTGTTACCTATCCTAAACGGGCCGAGGAGACCATCATCATAAGGCAGAATCTTGCCTCAGAGTTCCCACGCCCTGCAAGGGTCCTTTCGCCCGAAGAGATAATAAGGGCCAGGGAGGTGGTCAAGGATGTCTATATTGACGAGAAAATTGAGAAGTACATACTTGATATAGTATTTTCGACCAGGTTCCCGGCCGATTACGAGCTTGGCAAGTTTGAGATGATGATAAACTACGGTGCATCGCCCCGGGCCAGCATCAGTCTTGCCCGTGCGGCCAAAGCCTACGCTTTTATCAGGCATCGGGGCTATGTCATACCCGAAGATGTAAGGGCGGTGTGCCATGATGTGCTGAGACACAGGATCGGTCTGAGCTATGAGGCCGAGGCAGAGAACATGGTATCTGAAGATATAATTACCGAAATACTTAATACCGTAGAAGTTCCATAAAAACAGCAGTCACTTTCCTGATGATACGGATTCTTCTTGTCATATTACTGATGAGCCTTTCGGCGGAAGTCTCTTCTCAAATCCTTCCGGGGATGGAGCGAAAAGAGATAAAAAGCTATATAGCTGCCTCCTACTCCGGGTACGTGCTCAGAGAGCCACCCAATTCCGGAGAACTTGATTTCATGACCTTCGAGCATTTATCGGGCGACAAGA
>SLRB01000115.1 GCA_007131165.1 Bacteroidales bacterium
AGGAATTACCAGGCGAAATAACCCAGCGGCTAATACAATACTTGTCGCCTGAAGAAAGAAAAATTGCAACCCAGTTGCTGGGATACCCGGAAGATAGTATCGGACGTCTGATGACACCGGAATATGTTACCGTTAAGCCCGATTTTACTGTCAAACAGGCTTTGAATCATATAAGAAAATACGGACGTGATTCTGAAACTCTTAATGTTATTTATGTTGTTGACGAAAAAGGAAAGTTAATTGATGATATAAAGATCAGGGAGATTATCCTTGCCAAACCGGACCGGACAATTGCCGAAATAATGGATAACCGCTTCATTGCAGTGAGTGCCCTCGATGACCAGGAGATGGCAATCGGCGTTTTCAGAGACCATGACCGGGTCGCGTTACCGGTAACCGATACCAGGGGGATATTGCTGGGAATCATAACTTTCGATGATGTGATGGATGTTGCAGAAGAAGAATCTACAGAAGATTTTCATAAATTTGGATCACTTCAGGAAGCTATTATTAACCCGCTGAAAGCCCGGATGTTCTATCTTTACAAGACGCGTATCGTATGGCTGTCTGCTCTTGTCTTTATGAATGTTTTTTCGGGTGCCGCAATAGCAAATTTTGAAGAAGTAATAGAATCTGTTGTTGCACTGGTTTTTTTCCTTCCGCTGCTTATTGACAGTGGAGGTAATGCCGGGGCACAGTCCGCTACCCTGATGATCCGCTCCCTGGCCATTGGCGATGTGCGTTCAAAAGACTGGTTGAGGCTTCTCAGCAGGGAATTTATGGTAGCTTTATTACTTGGCATAACAATGGCCATCGCAGTTGCTTTGGTAGCCAGTTTCAGGGCGCCTGAAGTTATGGTGGTAGTCATGATCACCATGGTGCTTACTGTGCTGACAGGCAGCCTTATAGGCTTATTGTTGCCTTTTATATTTACCAGTTTAAAGCTTGACCCAGCAACAGCAAGTGCACCACTTATAACATCAATTGCCGATATCTGCGGTGTGTTGATCTATTTTTCCCTTGCTTCCTGGTTTTTTGGAATTTAATAACTGATAAGTATAGTAGTGCCGGCTATCAGCTTTCTCACTACCAACTTGCAGATGGTAATTTTTACGCAAAGATTACATCCCACATGAGGACAGCAGGTTTAACATCCTTTAAAGGGTCTATTCCATGCAGGCATACCTGTTCTCAACCTCGCCTTCTTGTAAGCAGGCTGACCACCACGATAAGGATGACAGCGCCGGGGAAGGCAGGTATCAGCTCATAGATGCCGGTCTGTTCCTTGAACAGAAGGTACCAGCCAATACAGATCAGTGCACCGCCAATCATGCCGGCGGCAATTCCCTCCCTGGTGGCCCCCTTCCAGAAGAGCGACATGACAAGCGCAGGCCCGAACGCAGCACCCAGTCCCCCCCACGCGAAAAGCACCAGCCAGAATACCAGGTCTTCTGCAACCCATGCAAGCACAAGGGCAAGGATGCCGGAGAGTATGACCACTGCCCTGCTCAGATACATCTTCTGTTTTTCATCTATCTGCCTCTTCCGGGCAATGACCTTTTCGTAAAGGTCTCTTGCAAATGTCGATGCCACTACCAGGAGCTGGGAATCAGCCGTTGATAGTATCGCGGCAAACACCCCTCCCACCAATAGTCCGTAAAGAACAGGGCCGAAATAACCTGAAGAGAGTACCAGGTAGATCATCTCAGGATCCTCATCGGGCAGGCGGCTGATCTCCGGTACCAGCAACCGGCCAACAAGCCCTATGCTTACCGCACCGATCCCCAGTATTATATTCCAGCAGGTGCCAAAAATGGCCGAATATTTCAGCTGCACCGGGTCCTTTATTGACATATACCGGATAACCATATGGGGCTGCCCCGGCGAACCCAGTCCGATACCCACAAACCCGATAATAACACCTGCACCCAATGAAAACAGGTCAAGGTGCTCAGGGCTCAGGCCCATGAGCATCTCCCGGAGAATTCCAACACCGCCTATATTGACAACTCCAACTACCGGCAGTACCACCAGCCCTATAAGCATTATAAGTGCCCTCACCACATCATTGTATGCCACGGCCACGTATCCTCCAAGCACCATATAGACCATCACCAGGACCCCGGAAATAACAAGCGACATGGCCAGAGGCATGTCCATCGCCGTGGAGAGCGACTTGGCACCGGCATTGAACTGCGCGGCAACGTACGCCGTAATAAAGATGATCATGATAACAACACCGGTAATGCGCAGCAGCCTGGTTTTGTCGTTAAACCTCGATTCAAAATAATCAAGCAGGGTTATGGAATCATATCTCTGGGTCTCTTTTCTCAGTCTCCGGCCCAGGTATATGAACTGCCACGCCTCTACCATCGTATATCCTGCGATGGCCCATATGGCGCCGACACCCGAAACATAAGCCATCCCACTAACCCCGAGCACCAGCCATGATGACCGGCCCGACGATACTGCCGAAAGTCCGACAACGAAAGCATTCATAGCCCTGCCGCCAACGAAGAAATCGGACTGGCTGCGGGTGCGAAGCATGGCCAGAAGCCCCACTGCCACGGGTATTAACAGGGTTACTATAAAGATGGTGAGCGCCAGCGGATCACTTAGCTTATCATAAATATCTTCAGCCATAAAGATTTGTTTTAATTATCTAACCAGACCCGGAAGCCAAATTATAAAATCTGTTAAGCTTTTCCAATATCACACAGTAATTACCTATTTTTACATTACACTTGTCCCGGGACCTCAAACCCGAAAATCTGACGTCTGAGGTCATTTACCAATACAAACAGGAACCTGATGCTGCTCGAAGTTAAAGATATTTCAAAATCATACAAAAGCCGTTACGGTAAAACATTGCGCGAAGTGCTGAATGGCACAAGCCTTTCACTCAGACGGGGCGAGAAGATAGCCATAGCAGGCCCCTCCGGGTCAGGCAAGACAACCCTGCTCAACCTGGCAGGCACCCTTGACTTCCCCGATAAGGGAGAGATCTTTTTTAATGAGAAACCCCTTTCGGCAATGGATACGGCAGATCTGGCATCCTTCAGGAACAGGGAGATCGGCTTTGTTTTCCAGTTTCACCACCTGTTGCCCCAGCTAACATTGTGGGAAAACGTGCTGATACCTGCCCTGCCTGTTAACAGTGGCAGGAAAGAGATATATAACCGGGCTGAAGAGCTGCTTCGGGAAACAGGTTTGTGGGATATAAGGCACCAGAAACCCGGGGAGCTGTCCGGTGGCGAGTGCCAGCGGACAGCCGTGGTCAGGGCGCTGGTAAACAGCCCGTCGCTGCTGCTTGCAGATGAGCCGACCGGGTCGCTCGACAGCGAAAACGCTGATTTGCTTACAAAAATGCTGATCCGGCTGGGCGAAAAGGAGAGCCTGGGAATGATAGTGGTAACGCACTCCTTGGAGATAGCCTTGCGAATGGACAGGATATACAATCTGAAAGACGGCAGGCTGGAGGAGAGGCAGAGCCAATGAACACCACCAAAAAAACAGTGAAGGTTGTAAAAAGGAGCATCATGTTATTCAGGGCCGGGAACCATGACGATGGCAATAATAATTAACAGAGAATAATCTCAATGCAACTGCGCAGACTTATATCAAGATCTTTCTCCCACTACCTGAAAGGCAACTTGCTGGCCGGTACCGGACTGGCAGTGGCAACAGCAGTTATCACAGGGGCTTTTATAATTGGCGATTCGCTGAGCCATTCGCTTGAGAAGGCTGTCATCATGCGGCTGGGCGACATAACACACTCGATAACAGCCGGAGAGAGGCTCTTTACCATGGAAATGGGTGACAGGTTCGCCGGGGAGAGCGGGATCCGTGTTTCGGGCGCACTTGTTGCAGAGGCGATGGTGGTTTCAGGCGACGGCACCCGGAGGCTGAACCGCGTACAGGTGATAGGCGCCGACGATAATTTCAGCCCCCTGCTGGGTAGCGGGCTTGACTACGCTGCAACCCAACCCGGCGAGGTTATCGTTAGTGAAAACATGGCAGACCGGCTGGCGCTGGAGGTTGGCGATTTTTTTATGCTGCGCATGAAAAGAGCCGGCGTAATCCCGATGAACACACCCCTGGTATCCGACGCCGACCAGTCCGTTACCCGCCGGGTCATGGTAGCTGCCATAGCCGGTGACGACGATTACGGGCGCTTCAACCTCCGCGTTTCGCAAACAGCGCCTTTCAACGTATTTGTAAATGCAGCCTGGCTAAACAGCGTGATGGGTCTTGATGGCATGGCCAATATACTGCTCCTTGCCTGTGAAGATGCAGCCGCCGGCGAACTCGAAGAGTACCTGGCTGCTTCATTTCGCCTGGAGGATGGCAACCTGTCGGTACGTACCCTGGAGCACAGGGGAATGATAGAGATAAGCTCCGAAAGGGTGTTCATCGAAGATCATGTTTCTGAAAGGCTGAGCTCCGTTTTCCCTGATGCCGACCGTGTGCTTACCTATTTTGTTAACTCTGTTGAAAAAGGGGATAATGACACACCCTACTCATTTGTGGCTGCTACCGGGCAACGCGGACTCAAGCCGGGCCGGATGGCAATAAACGAATGGCTGGCCGGTGATCTGGGTGCGGATGCCGGCGACACACTTTTGATACGGTACTGGGAAACGGGAACGCGGCGCGAACTGACCGAACGTGAAACCCGGATGGTGGTTGAGAGGGTAATTGGCATGGATGAGGCTGCGGCAGACAGCGTGCTGATGCCCTTCCTCCCGGGACTGTCGGATGCGGGGAGCTGCAGGGACTGGGACGCCGGGGTGCCTGTTGAGCTTGGGCGGATAAGGGACAAGGATGAGGATTACTGGGATGACTATCACGGCACCCCAAAGGCATATATCTCCCTGGAAGAGGGACAGCGATTGTGGACCAACAGGTTTGGCAACCTCACCTCGGTATGGCTGCAGGGTGGGGAGGATGACCTCGCGGGCGTGCGTGAAACAATAGAAACAGCTGTCGACCCGCTGCAAATCGGATTCCAGGTAAATGAGCTCAGGGAAGCAGGTATGCGGTCGGCTGCAGCAGGGGTTGATTTCGGGATGCTCTTTGGGGGACTGGGTTTTTTTGTTATGCTGGCGGGAGTAATGCTTTTCTTCCTGCTGATGCTTTTTAACCTTGAAAAAAGGTCCGGGCAGGTGAGGCTGTTCTCTTCGCTCGGGTATTCACGCAGACTCATAAGGAAAATATACCTGGCAGAAGGGATGCTGGTGGCATTCGCAGGGGGTGTCGGGGGACTGGTTCTGGCGGTGGGATATGGCGAGCTTGTAAGGTACGCCCTGACAAGTGTTTGGCAGGATATAGTGCGAACCGGACTGCTGGAGCTGATCATCAGGCCATCGTCGCTGGGATGGGGACTGGCAATTTCGCTCTCTCTGGCACTGCTGGTGATCACTCTGGGTATCAACAGGTATATCCTCAGGGGACCGGGGCAAAAGGATCGTGGTCAGGAAGCAGCAAAGCGGTCTGCTGATACAGACATTGAGACACAATATGCCGGCGAAGGGGTGCCTGCCGGAAAGACGGGTAAAAGCGGGAAAGGGCGCTCCGGTAAAGGCATCCCATTAGTGTACAGGATAAAGACGCTGTTTGGCAAGGAAAGCCTGAACGGCTTCTCCGGCCATCTGGTACTATGGGGTGCGTGGCTTTGCGCCGGGGGGGGACTGGCAATTCTCGCACTGCAGCTGTTCTCAGGCCGGGATACCGACCCGGCAGGCTTTTTTATCAGCGGGGGAATACTGCTGGTGGCGCTGCTGCTGTTTTCCCATATGGCACTTGTGCACATTGAAAAGGTTGGATTTACAGAGATTGGCATGACCCGGTTGAGTATAAAAAACCTTTCCAGGAACAGGACCCGCAGCCTGTCGGTCATAACACTGCTCGCCCTCGGCATGTTCGTGATCATTGCCACCGGCTCCTTCAGGAAGGATGCCGCTACGGCAGAAATGCACCCCGAAGGGGGAACTGGTGGTTTCCTGTTCGTGGCAGAAGCTACCGTGCCTGTTCTGCGTAACCTCAACAGCAGTGCGACACAGCTTGATCTTAACATACCCGAAGACATCTCTTTCGTGCAGTTCATGGCCGGATATGCCGATGATGCGAGCTGCCTGAACCTCAACGAGGTGCCCAATCCCCGCATACTGGCCACAGATCCTGATCAACTTGAGGGAAGGTTCGGTTTTGTAACTTCAACAGAGTGGCTGGATAGAGAAAACCCATGGCAGAGCCTGAACAGTGATCTGGAGGACAACTCTGTAATTCCGGCCATAGCCGATCAGGCCGTAATACAATGGGGACTAAACAAAAGGGTTGGCGACACGCTCTTCTATACCGATGAACGGGGCCGGGAGATAGGGCTTCTGCTGATCGGGGGACTGGCTAATTCGGTGTTCCAGGGCAATGTGATCGTTTCCGAGGAGCACTTCCTGAGGCACTTCCCGTCGACAAGCGGCAGCAGCTTCTTCCTGGTTGACGCCGGCCATGACCGTACCGGAGAACTGAGTGAGGAACTCGACTTCATATTCAGCGATCATGGCTGGGAGATGACAACAGCGGCCGAACGCCTCAATGAATTCAACTCGGTAGAGAACACCTATCTTGGCATCTTCATGATGCTCGGCGCACTGGGGGTTTTACTTGGTGTCGCTGGACTGGCCGTGGTAATGGCAAGGAGCATTGCCGAAAGAAAAGCAGAAATAGCGATTTATGCATCGCTGGGCTATAAAAGACAACAGATCATCTCGGTCATCCTGCGCGAATACATGGTATTGCTGGGATGGGGACTGGCAGTTGGGGTGCCTCCCGCTGTGGCCGGGGCCCTGCCCTCGCTCCTTCCGGGAACCCAGCAGATGAACCACACCTTCCTTGCTATGATCATTGCGGCGATATTCCTCCATGGGGTATTCTGGATTGTTGTAACCTCCAGCCTCATGATCAGGGAAAAAAACCTTACAGCCGCCCTTCGCAATGACTGACATTAGCCCTGGCAATAAACCATACATGCCGGGGCGCGGACCCTTATAGCCTGCCTTAAAAAATAATTCTGCCCGGTAAAAAACTTAAAGCCAAATGTTCCCGGCTGCGTTACGGCTCCTGTTTGTCAGAGCAGGTGAAAATCATTATGCAGATATAAAATGTTGTTTAAATTTGCGGCTTCTAAAATTCAAAACAACCATAAAGATGCTTTCAAGATTTAAGATCTGTCTTCCCGCGGTAATATATGTGCTTTTATCCCTGTCACTTATTTCATGTTCAGAAGGCAGCAGAAAAGTAAGCGAATGGCCTCATGCAGTTAGTTACGAAATCTTTGTACGGTCGTTCTGCGACTCGAGCGGCGATGGCATAGGCGATTTCAGGGGAATGACTTCACGGCTTGACCATTTGTCAGAACTGGGTGTTGAAGGGATATGGCTGATGCCCATCCACCCGTCATCATCATATCACAAATACAATGTAGAAGACTACTACGATGTACACCCCGATTACGGAACCCTGGAAGACTTCAGGGAATTTGTCGAAGAGGCCGGCAATCTTGGCATAAGGGTGGTGATCGACATGGTTATCAACCACTCGGGAAACAGGCTGCCATGGTTCAGGGATGCAACTGAATTCGGAAAGGACAGCCCGTACTGGGACTATTACATTTGGGCGCATGGTGACACCCTGCAGGCTTATGTAGACAGAATGACAAGTGAGTATCCGGTGTACGGCAGGAGGAACAGGTGGCATAACCTGAGAGGTACCGGCTACTATTACTACAGTTATTTCGGACGCTCCATGCCACAGCTTAACTATGATAACCCGCAGGTCAGGGAAGAGGTGTTTGATATAGGCCGGTTCTGGCTTTCTGATGTCGGCGTTGATGGATTCAGGCTCGATGCTGCGCTTCATATTTACCCGGAAGACAGGGTTGAAGACATACACAGGTGGTGGGAAGAATACCGGTATGAGATGGAAAAGATAAAGGAGGATGTATATCTCCTTGGCGAGGTATGGGCGCCAGCCGAAATTACCGGACCGTTTCTTAACGGTATGCCTGCACTGTTCAATTTTGACCTGTCAGGGGCAATACAGGAAGCTGTTATTAAAGGCGAAGAGGGAACGCTTGTCACTGCACAGGCTGACATGCTCAGCTTCTACAGCTCGGTTAACCCTGATTTTATTGATGCCACATTTATAACTAACCATGACCAGAACAGGATAATGAGCGTAGTAGACGGTCATGAGGATAAGGCCCGTATGGCCGCTGCCCTGTTGTTCACACTACCCGGGTCACCTTATGTATATTACGGCGAAGAGATAGGGATGCTGGGTATGAAGCCCGACCCCAATATAAGGGAAGGTTTCCTGTGGGACAGCGAAGATATGGATTATTGCAGGACAACATGGAAAGACCCGGTATACAATACAGACGAAACGGTTATACCCCTTGCCATCCAGAGGGAAGACCGTAATTCTCTGTTTCATTACTACAGTGAACTGATCCGGCTGCGCAACCACAGCAACGGACTTACATACGGAACCCTGAAACCGGTCAGTCACGGTGTTAAAGGCCTTGCCGTATTCAAGAGGGAGCATGAAAAGGAATCCCTGCTTGTAATCCATAATTTATCAGGCAACCAACTGCAATACAAGCCCGGCGGGGAGCTTTCACGTTACCGCAGGGTAAAATATGATTATAACGGCGCATCCAGAACGGGCGGCCAGATTGAACTCCCGCCATACAGCACCCTGATACTTTCACAATGATCCCCCATCCCGGGCCATAGCCCCGATGGGTCACATTACACCTATGGAACACGGCTATGCCTGAACTGGCCGGGTAAACGTTTTAAGTCGGCAGGTATATAAACAGGGATTCATTTGGCTGATTCCTTAACATTGGCTTAATATTGGGGTTACATTATATTAACCATTTCTTAATCCATTTCTTGTGGTGTATTAAAGCGACATGAATTAAGTTTACCATTGTTAGTATAACTGGTTAAACAACATGTCAACACTACCCTATGTGCCAGCAGTTCAGCCTGCTACCAGATCCAGATGGATAGAATGGATATCGGTTACTTTTTTGGTATACCTGCTGCTCACTGCTGTTGGAGCAATTGGCGACGGTTTCAAGATCGCTTCGGCCGGAAGAGCTGAAGCACTTTTCACTTTCGCATCAAATCCCTTGATCGCGCTTATAATCGGTATTGTTGCAACCTCCCTTATACAAAGCTCAAGTACCGTTACTTCAATAATTGTTGGGATGGTGGCCGGAGGTATGCCTATCAGCATTGCCATTCCTATGGCAATGGGAGCCAATATCGGGACTTCGCTTACAAGTACCATAGTCAGTCTGGGGCACATTAGAGACGGTGAGGAATTCAGAAGGGCTTTCTCGGCGGCAACCGTGCATGACAGCTTCAACCTGCTGGCCGTAGTGATACTTCTGCCGGTAGAGCTGCTCTTCGGTCCCCTCGAAAAAGCATCGGCTGCGGCATCATCTCTTTTAGTTTCAGAGTCTTCAGGTCAGCTGTCAAGTTTTAATCCATTGGGGGCCATGCTTGCACCGGCATCAGATGCTTTGGGCAAATCAGTCTCATGGATACCGGGAATATGGTCCGGTATTATATTGATAATTATTGGCATCGTATTAATTCTTTTTGTTGTAAAAGCTATTGCCAGGGTCCTTCAGAAAGTAATGGTAGGCCGTGCCAGGGATATAATGCACAGGACACTTGGACGTGGTCCGATATCGGGAATGAGTGCCGGAGGGATCATAACCGTGCTGGTTCAATCATCATCAACCACAACAGCATTGATTGTTCCCATGGCTGGCAGCGGGCTTTTCTCCCTTAAACAGGTATATCCTTTTACCCTCGGCGGAAACGTGGGAACAACCATTACTGCCCTTCTTGCCGCTATGGCTATAAGTGGTCCCCTGGCAGTACTGGCCTTGCAGATAGCACTTGTACACCTTTTCTTTAATCTTTTCGCGATAATCCTTATTTACTCGATACCACTGCTGCGAAATATTCCTGTATTAATGGCTGAATATCTGGCAAAGCTGGCCCAGCGGAACAAAGCATACGTGGTTGCCTACATAACCGGAGTATTTTTCCTTGTCCCCCTTACCATTCTTGGGATCGCCAGGTTCTTCTGATCTTCCTGCCGGGCCTTTCTGTTTTAACGGCCGGGAATTTGTCGTGGTTATTGGTGTCTCTGCGGCAGTATAAGGCAGTAACCTTGCAACCCTTTAATTAACCGGTTTTCGTTGCAAGCTCTTCCTGATGGAAGGTTTGCTGGGCACCTGTTTGCATGTTTTTGAGTGTCACGGTGCCATCCTGCAACTCCTGCTCTCCAATCATCGCCACGAAAGGTATGCCACGGTTATTGGCATACTGCATCTGTTTTTTCAGCTTGACGTTGTCGGGGTACAGCTCGGCGCTGATGCCCGATTTGCGTAGTTTTTCAAGGAGCAGAAGACATATTTCGGCCTCCTTCCGGCCGAAATTAACGAACATAAGGCGTGTAGCCGCCGATACTGCGGCAGGGAATCCTCCTGTTTGAACAAGCACATCATAAATGCGATCGGCTCCGAATGAAATGCCGACACCCGGTAATCCTTCAAGCCCGAATACCCCTGTAAGGTCGTCATACCTGCCACCGCCGCATATACTCCCTATCTCCACACCGGCCGACTTAACCTCAAAGATGGTGCCGGTATAGTAATTCAACCCCCGTGCCAGGGCTACATCAAACTCAATCTTATTCTGTATCTCATAAAGGGTAAGCATATCAAGCACCTCCTTCATTTCGCGTGCTCCTTCCCTGCCCTGCTCGTTTTCTCCAAAAAGTGCGGCCAGCTTTTCCAGTTTCTCACTGTTGCTGCCGGTCATGCCGATCACGGGCTTTAACTTTTCAATTGCATCATGTGATATTCCTTTTTCTGCCATTTCATTGCAAACCGCATCAATCCCAATCTTATCAAGCTTGTCAATCGCAATAGTCATGGCTGTCAGCTTGTCCTCCTGACCAATCATGGCGGCAATACCCGCGAGTATTTTCCTGTTGTTAAGCTTGATTATAACTTTAATGTCCAGCCTGACAAATACATCATCGATTATTTTTGCAAGCTCCACCTCATTCAGCAGCGAATCGCTCCCTATTACATCCACATCGCACTGGTAAAATTCACGGTAGCGGCCTTTCTGCGGCCTGTCAGCCCGCCATACAGGCTGGATCTGGTATCGTTTGAATGGCAAAGTGAGCTCATTCCTGTGTTGTACCACGAACCTGGCAAAAGGAACAGTAAGGTCGTAACGGAGGCCCCGGTCGCAAATCATATTTGCCAGCCGGCCGCTGTCGACTGAGCACTTATCCTCTTCAGGCAGCTTGTTCATGAAATCTCCTGAATTGAGGATCCGGAAAAGCAGTTTATCCCCCTCTTCGCCATATTTGCCAAGCAGCGATGAAAGGTTTTCCATGGCAGGTGTTTCAATAGGAACATAGCCATAGAGATCAAAAACGGTCCTGATAGTGTCAAAAATATGGTTTCTGCCTGCCATCTCGGCTGGCAGAAAATCACGGGTCCCCTTTGGCACCGAAGGTTTTTTCGACATTGATTACATTTTTTGTTTCTCAGCGGGCAAAGATAGTATTTATTGATTGATTTAGTCAGGATGTCAGCTTCCTGTAGCGTATCCGTCTGGGGCCTTCATCTCCAAGCCTTTTACGGCGGTTATCCTCATACTCTGAATAACTTCCCTCAAACCAGTACACCCGGGATTCTCCTTCGAATGCGAGTATGTGAGTAGCCACCCTGTCAAGGAACCACCGGTCATGAGAAATGATAACAGCACATCCTGCAAAATTATCGAGTCCCTCTTCCAGGGCCCTGAGGGTGTTTACATCAATATCATTGGTAGGTTCGTCAAGAAGCAGCACATTGGCATTTTCCTTCAGGGTAAGGGCAAGATGAAGCCTGTTGCGTTCGCCACCAGACAATACACCACACTTTTTTTCCTGGTCGGCTCCCGTAAAGTTAAACCTTGCTACATATGCCCTTGCGTTCATCGACCGGCCACCAAGTTGAACCTGTTCGCTGTTGTCGGAAATGACCTGGAAGACTGTTTTTTCCGGATCAATTGCCGTATGAGCCTGGTCAACATAAGCAACCTTAGCCGTATCGCCAATAATAAAATTTCCTTTGTCAGGCTTCTCAGCTCCCATTATCATCCTGAACAGAGTGGTCTTCCCCGCCCCATTCGGGCCGATTACACCCACTATCCCGGCAGGTGGCAACATGAAGTTCAGTTCTTCGAACAGCAGTTTTTCTCCATAAGCCTTGGCAACATCCCTGGCCTCAATCACCTTGTCGCCGAGCCGGGGGCCATTAGGTATAAATATCTCCAGCCGCTCTTCCTTTTGTTTGACATCCTCATTAAGAAGCTTGTCATATGCCGAAAGCCTTGCTTTCGATTTGGCATGGCGCGCCTTTGGTGCCATCCGCACCCACTCGAGCTCCCTCTCAAGCGTCTTCTGCCTTTTGCTTGCCGATTTTTCCTCTATGGCAAGCCGCTTTGACTTTTGCTCCAGCCAAGAGGAGTAGTTCCCTTTCCATGGGATTCCCTCACCCCTGTCAAGCTCAAGGATCCAGCCGGCCACATTATCGAGGAAATATCTGTCGTGGGTTATGGCAATCACGGTACCCTTGTACTGTTTCAGGTGCTGCTCAAGCCACTGGACCGACTCAGCATCAAGATGGTTAGTCGGTTCATCAAGAAGAAGTATATCAGGTTCCTCCAGCAACAGCCGGCAAAGTGCTACCCTGCGGGCCTCACCCCCGGACAGGTTAGTTACGGGGCTGTCACCTTCAGGACATCTCAGTGCATCCATGGCGCGTTCAAGCTTGCTGTCAAGCTCCCAGCCTCCCAGGTTATCTATCTTCTCGGTAAGCTCACCCTGACGCTCAATAAGCTTGTTCATCTCATCATCATCCATGGGTTCTGCAAACCGCATATTTAATTGTTCATACTCCTTCAGCAATCCTGCTACCCCGCTCACCCCTTCCATCACGTTTTCCCTGACAGTCCTGGTGGGATCAAGCACCGGTTCCTGTTCCAGCAATCCCACCCGGTATCCCGGTGAGAACACCACATCGCCTTCAGTTGGCTTTTCCCTGCCTGCAATTATCCTGAGCAGGGTTGACTTGCCTGACCCGTTAAGGCCGATTATCCCGATCTTCGCTCCGTAGAAAAAGGAGAGGTATATATTGTTCAAGACCTTCTTGTGCGGCGGCCATGTCTTGCTTACCCCCACCATGGAAAATATAACCTTCTTGTCTTCACTCATAAACTATATGATTTAATGTAATTGTTAACAGCATACGTAAAGGCAAACCTATACAAAAATATTAAATCCCGGCATTATAAATCAAACAATCAAACCATAGAAACCTGCCGCGTGAATTATTTAGCTATATATAAAGATAAGCTGTCACAGTTTTTTATTACTTTTGAGTTATTCAAAATATGGCCTGCTTAATAAGGTCATATGAACGGCAAAGCAATAAAATATGAAGCCCTTTAGTAAATTAGCCGGGTATTTCAGCGCGGATTTGCAGAAAAAATACGATGAGCGGGTTTTGAGCAATATCGTATTCATCAACCTGCTGAGCTTTGCCGGTTTCGCGCTATTCCTTGTTTTCAGTATTATAGGAATCATAAGGGGCGAGTTTTTATATGGTGCAATACTCCTTGTATCGTCGGCCATTCTCCTGGCAAGCATTCGCTACGTAATAAAAACCGGGAAATTCCTGGTCGCCGCGAAATTTAACCTCACACTGGTTATACTTGTATTGTTTACGATGTTTGCGGCAGACCAGACTGACGGTGCCATTATCATATGGTTTTCTGCCATACCTGTTCTATCGGTGTTCATTCTGGGTATAAGAAACGGCACCGCGGTAACAGTTGCCTTTCTCGCTGTTAGTGTCCTTTTCTTTGTCCTTCCGGAAACCCTTATATACCGGCATGAGTACTCATCTACTTTCATTATAAGGTTTTTCGGGCTGTATACAGCCCTTTATACTATTGCTGTAATTTTTGAGTATTACAGGGTAAACTTTATCAGGGTCCTGGAACTGCAGCTGCTTGAGGCCCGAAATGAAACAAGACTGAAAGAATCTTTCATAAGCAAGCTGTCACACCAGATCCGTACCCCTCTGAGCAATATCATGCTGGTAGGTCATATGGTGAACAAAGTAAACCTCACCCCCGATCAGAGAGAGATGATGGAAACAATCATTGCATCTGCAAACAACCTTGTCAGTACCATAGAAAACATAGCCGAAATAGCTGAAGTTGACATTGAAAGCAAGAAAAGTACTGAAAAATCCCGTTTAAACATAAACTCCACACTCGAAAGCTCAATCCGTCTTTTTACTGTTCAGAAAGAACCTGTTGTCGATTTTAGCCTCCGGGTAGATGAAAAACTGCGAAATCAGGAACTTGAAGGCGATCCGGTTCGCCTGAAGCAGGTATTTCTCAATCTGATTGAGACAATTCTCAAGAATAAACGGCCGGGTAAAATAAATATCACTGTAATGGCCGATATCCACGGGCATATATCCGATATTACCGAGGTCAGGTTTGAACTCAGGACCGATAAGCCTATTAATCTTGACCAGGCTGAAAAAGAGGATACCGGTGGCAGTTCAGGTTTTATTTCCCAAAACTATATTAAGATCATAAACAATCTCGACCTGAATATCGCCAGAAAGATAATACTGCAGCTTGGCGGCAGGCTCCATGTACTCCATACAAAGGAGAAAAACCAGGTATTTTTGTTCACGCTGCCTTTCAGGGAAGCCCCGGCCGAAATGCCGGAGGAAAAGATCAAGGGCCCCGCTCTTTCAGAAGCCGGCACCATTACCAAAGCCAGCCGGGAAAAACTTAATGACATTAACGTGCTGCTTGTTGAAGATAACACAATAAACCAGAAGATAGTCGTCCTCAGCCTCAATAAGTTTATAGGGAACATTGATGTAGCCAACAATGGCAAAGAGGCCCTGGATAAGTTCGGTACATCAAAATATGATGTCATCCTAATGGATGTGCAGATGCCTGTAATTGATGGTTTTCTGGCCACCAAAAAGATTCGCGAAATTGAGGCGACTACAAACTCCCATACACCCATAATAGCTATTACTGCAAACGCCCTGCATGGCGACAGGGAAAAATGCATCGCTGCAGGAATGGACGATTATATAAGCAAGCCTTTCCATGTAGAGATACTTATCGATAAAATTATAAACCTTCTCCCTGAAAAATAAATCCTGAAGAAATTAGTATTACCGGCCAATGCCAGGTCTTACACCGACAACAAGGATATCATCGACCTGCTCATGATCACCCATCCACTGGGTCATGCTCTGCTGCAGAAGTTTTTGCTGTTCTTTTGCCGGAAGCGTGTGAATATTGAGCAGCAAATGCCTGAAGCGCCTGAATTTAAACTTTTTACCCTCATCGCCGCCAAACTGGTCGGGGTAGCCGTCGGAAAAGATATATATCATATCATCCTTTTCAAGCTGTATGCTGTGGTTCTCAAATTTTTCTGTAATAAGATCCTCCATTAAACCCACAGAAAACCGGTTACCTTTAATCTCAATGATAGACATATCCCTGATCAGGTATAATGGTGAAAAAGCCCCTGCGAATTCAAGCATGGCAGACTTTTTGTCAATCACACAAAATCCTATATCCATGCCGTCGCGGAATGTATAATCCTTTTCTCCTTCCAGGTCAAAGATTTTCGAGAAATCTACATTTAGTTCATTAAGTATATCTGCAGGACTTTCAATTCCTTTAACATTAATTATGTTTTTTAAAAGTTCATACCCTATAATTGACATGAAGGCGCCAGGTACACCGTGGCCGGTACAATCTACAACGGCTATGAACACCTTATCTTTTCTTTTACTCACCCAGAAAAAATCACCGCTGACAATATCTTTGGGACTGTAAAAGATGAATGAATCGTAAAAATGTCTATGAAGTTGCCGCGATTTAGGCATCATCGCCAGCTGGATTCTCCGTGCATAATTAATGCTGTCGGTAATATTCCTGTTCTTGAGAGACAGTTCCTCTTTCTGGCGCGCTATCTCCCTGGAAGCCTGCTCTTTCTCCCGCAACACCTGGTTTGCTACACGTAACTGGCTGGTACTTGAATATATTATCAGGTATATAAGGCCGAGCAGAGCAGCAGCATAAAAGGCATAAGCATATGCCGTTCTCCACCAGGGTGCAATAATTGTTATCCTTAAAACGGTACCTTCTTCATTCCAGATACCGTCATTATTTGATCCGATAACCCTGAAAAGATACTTTCCCGGGGGAACCCTGTTGAACCCGGCAACCCTCCTGCTTCCGGGATATATCCAGTTGTCGCCGAGACCCTCCATTTTGTATGCATAACGGTTTCTCCCCGGTCTTGTAAAATCAAGGGATGCAAACTCAATATTGAAAGAGTTCTCGTATCGTTCCAAAACAATCTCTTCTACACCAGTTACGGGAATCGTTCTGGATCCTTCTCCTGATTGTACTTCAAACGAGGTTATTTCGACCGGAGGCACATACTGATTAAACCTGATCGAATCCGGGAAAAAACTGTTAAACCCAGACACTCCTCCAAAAAATATTTCCCCCCTTTCACTCTTATAGCCAGCTCCAAGATTGAACTCAAAATCCTGCAAGCCATCATCAACATCAAAAGTGGTTATTTCAAAACCTTCAGGGTCGAACCGTGCAATGCCCTTGTTGGTGCTCAACCACAGCATCCCGTTGTCGTCCTCTATTATCGAATAAATCAGGTTGTCGGGCAGCCCCTCCTCCTCCGAAAAGACCATGAACGAACCGGTCGCCGGAAAGAACCTGTTAAGTCCTGCAATTGTCCCAACCCACATATTCCCGCTGGAATCCTCATGAATTGCCGTTACCTCGTTGTTACTCAGACTTAAACGGCCCATTTGAGGGTTCTTGCGGTAACTTATAAATGTTCCGCTTTCCCTGTCATAACGGTTCAGCCCTTCGGCTGTAGCAAGCCATAAATGTCCGTCGCTGCATTCGGCAATATCATGTACCCTGTTTGACGAAATAGTCCCGGTACTGTCCGGGTAATGTAAATAACTATTCATCCGGCCATTATAAAATGAATACAGGCCATGCCTGGTTCCAACCCATAGCTCACCACGCTGATCTTCCACGATTGAATATATCCTGTTGTTGTTGAATACAGAACAATCTCCCGTTCTGTTTGAAGGACAGTAAGGAATAAAGCCCGATCCTGAGCCCCGGTATATGTCCATTCCGTCCCTTGTCCCCAAAATAATACTGCCCTCCCTGGTCTCAAATATCACATGTACAAAATCGTCACTTATACGACGTGATCTTGAAGATGAAGCAGCAGAATAGTTTAACGCAGCGGTAACAGACCTGCTGATCCTGTAAAGGCCCCCGCCCCATGTGCCTATCCACAGTTCATCGTCGCTTGCTTCAAGAATTGAAGCAATGAGCCTTGCAGAAGGAGGGGCCGAGGGTACATAGTCATGGATCCGGTATAAACTGAACTTATTCTTTGTATCAGCCATATATAACCCTCCCAGTGTACCTAACCACAGGTTGCCGGAATTATCTTCAAGAATTTTGGTCACTTCCACGTTCATGAAAGGAGTGACACCCCTTCCGGAAGAAAAGATCTCAAATGAGCCTTCACCGGGGTTAAAAGAGAAAAGTCCGTCCCGTGTCCCTGTCCAGATAATGCCGTTTTTATCTTCATATATATGGTTAATATGGTTCGATGCCGGCATAGAGCGGTATGACCGGGCCGGGTAAAAATTTTCAAATTGCTGCCTGCCAGGATAAAATATGTTCAGGCCGTTATCTGTACCAATAAGCAGGTCACCACCGGAAGTTTCCAGAATAGAGAGGATATTGTTGCTGCTGATCGATCCGGGATCATCCGGATTATTCCTGTACACCCTGATATACCCCCCGAGCTTGTCAAGCAGCAGTAATCCGTTACCTGAACCAAACCACATTCTGCCAAAAGAGTCTTCATATACGGGTGCCCTCCCGTTATCATAAAACAACCCCTGTGAATGATCGTTATACCCGAAATGATCGAAAACTCCGGTTTCCGGGTCAAGCCGGTCGATCCCCAACGCTGTTTTCACCCATATAATACCCGCATCGTCAGCGTATACACCATTTACATTATTATGACTGAGTGAACGCTTATTGTCATCTTCATGCCGGTATACCCTGAAAGTGTTGCTTTGCCGGTCAAGCATGTTCAGTCCGTCTTCTGTACCCACCCACAGGTTGCCACCGGGATCTTCAGCTACTGAATTAATAGTGCTGTTTGATAAAGAGCTCCTGACTGATGGCTGATGCTTGTAAACCCTGAAGCCATAACCATCAAAAAGGTTGAGTCCGTACTGGGTTCCTATCCACAAAAACCCGTATGAATCAAGCATCATGCTGTTGACCGAGATCTGCGACAGCCCGTCCTCAAGACTGTAATTCACAATTCGGGTGTTCCTGCCTGGTTCTGCCAGGGCTCCGGATGATGCAAATGTCAGGAGTAACATAATTACCAGTAATCCGGCTCTACAGCAGGATACCGGCTGTCGGCGGCGGCTGCAACAAGTCAGTCCGCCCTCATGGCTATGAGGTATACAGAACAGATACAGGTAAAGTTCCACCTTCAGCAAAGAGTTTTCAATTATTCCCTGCTAATTTACGATTTCTTGTGTACAGACCACGCAGATACAAAAAAAACCGGCATAATTCAGCCGGTTTTATTGAATAATTCATAAAACTACATACCAGCCTGCTTTTTGAACCAATCAAGGGGATGTGATGTGGGTCTTTCAATAGGCAATCCATAAGCCCTGTCCCAGCACAATGAGGCAAGCACACCGAGGGCGCGGGAAACCCCGAAAAGGACAGTGTAAAAGTCAAACTCCTTAATTCCGTAGTGCATCAGAAGTACACCCGAACCTGCATCAACATTGGGCCATGGATTTTTAATCTTGCTTATGCCCACCAATACCTCAGGGACAACTTCAAAGAGACAGGTCATGGTTATCAGCCACGGATCGTCAGGAAGGTATTTTTGTCCAAACTCAAGCTGGGCGGTAAACCTCGGATCGGTCTTTCTCAATACTGCATGCCCGTAGCCAGGAATGACCTTCCCGTCTTCAATCTGCTGCATGATGTATTTTCGAATCTTCTCTTTGTCGTCACATGCCGGACCGATCTCCTTGATCATATTGAACATCCAGCGGATAACTTCCTGGTTAGCAAAACCGTGCAACGGGCCTGCCAGTCCTGTCATACCTGCGGCATAAGCATAATACGGATTACTAAGGGCTGAGCCTACAAGATGAGTCGTATGCGCCGACACATTTCCACCTTCATGATCCGAGTGCAGGAACATGTAAAGCCGCATGAGACGGTGCACTTCATAATTGTCAAACCCCATCATATGAGCAAGATTTGCTGCCCAGTCCAGTGACGGGTCGGGATCAATCTGTTTGTTCCCGTGATACATCCGGCGGTATATATAGGCTGCAATCCTGGGAAGCCGGGCTATAAGATCCATTACATCCTCATAGGTCTGATCCCAGTGTTCCTTTTTCCCCA
Source organism: Bacteroidales bacterium (assembly GCA_007131165.1). GTDB lineage: Bacteria > Bacteroidota > Bacteroidia > Bacteroidales > PUMT01 > PXAP01. The sequence continues at coordinate 19,719 of SLRB01000115.1, forward strand.
TACCATCAAGGTAGGCTGCCATAAACTTTGAATCCTTAGCCATAGCCAGGATGGCAGTTGAAAACTGCACCATCGGGCGGGTATCGGTTGGAAACGCGTCAAGTATCTTATATACATAATCGGGAAGATCAGAACGCGAAGCCCACTCCCGGCTCAGCGCATCGACATCTTCACGGGTCGGAAGCTCATTCAGCAACATCAGATAGAACAACCCTTCGGGAAGAGGTTCTCCCTCCGGGTTCCTTTTGGGAAGCCTCTCCCGCAGTTCCGGTATTGAGTAGCCCCTGAAACGGATACCCTCTTCAGGGTCAAGCTTTGAGGTATCGCACAGCAAACTGACCATCCCTTTCATCCCGGTCAGTACTTGGCCTATGGTGATCTCTCCAATGACCTTTTCAGAATGATCGGCGAGCAACTTTCTAAACTCTGCAACCCTGGGCAGGGCCACTTCAACAAATTTTTGTTTTATCGGGTCCATAATCGCATATTATATGATAAATGTCATGAAAAGATAAAGCTAACAAAAATCATCTATTAAGCAAAATATTATGGCCCGGAGTCTAAAAATAAAGGCCGGTGCACCGGCCTGTGAAGGACAATACGATCAGGACATTTCAGAAACCGCCTGTAATAAATCCGGGGGCACGCGTGCCCCCGGATACAATAAAATATACAGAAACCTTTACTACTTCCTGTTGTAATATTTGAAGCTCTTCCCGGGATATTTAGCAAGATCGCCGAGAGTTTCCTCAATCCTGAGCAACTGGTTATACTTGGCAACCCTGTCAGACCGGGAAGCCGATCCCGTTTTGATCTGGCCTGTATTCAGTGCAACTGCCAGATCGGCAATAAAGTTATCTTCGGTTTCTCCAGACCGGTGGGATATAACAGACGTCATCTGGTTCTGAGTTGCAAGCTGAACGGCATTTATCGTTTCGGTAAGAGTCCCTATCTGGTTTACCTTGATTAGTATCGAATTTGCAGACCCCTCATCAATGCCTCTCTGTAACCGTTTTACATTTGTCACGAAAAGATCGTCACCAACAAGCTGAACTTTGTCGCCTACCGCTTTGTATAGGGCATTCCAGCCTTCCCAGTCATCCTCGTCGAAGCCGTCCTCAATTGATACAATGGGGTATTTACCTACCCACTCTTTCCAGAAATCAGCAAGCTGAACGTTTGTATATGTCTGGCCTGTTGACTCAAATTCGTATACCTTTTTTTCTTTATTGTAAAACTCCGATGCAGCTGCATCCAGTGCAATCACGATATCCTCACCCGGCTTGTATCCTGCCTGGTTAACTGCCTCAAGTACAACCTCTATTGCCTCCTCGTTCGACCCGAGGTTCGGGGCAAAACCACCTTCATCACCAACATTGGTCGAATGCCCGCTTTTTTTCAGAACATTTTTCAAATTGTGGAAAACTTCTGCTCCCATACGAAGCGCTTCTGAGAATGAAGTTGCACCAACGGGCATTATCATAAATTCCTGGATGTCGATCTTATTGTCGGCATGTGATCCCCCGTTAAGGATATTCATCATGGGAACAGGGAGAGTATTGGCATTTACACCGCCAATATACCGGAACAGGTCCTGCCCGGTCGAGGCGGCAGCAGCACGTGCAGCAGCAAGCGATACTCCAAGAATAGCATTGGCTCCGAGTTTTCCTTTATTATCGGTACCGTCAAGCCTGATCATAGCCTCGTCAATACCATTCTGATCCTGTACATCATATCCGGTCAGTTCTTCATTGATAGCCGTATTGACATTATTTACAGCTTTCTCAACGCTTTTACCTAAATATTTGGTCTTATCGCCATCACGCAGTTCCACTGCTTCATGAACACCTGTTGAGGCTCCTGACGGCACGGCGGCTCTTCCAAAAAAACCGCTTTCGGTTATAACTTCAACTTCAACTGTCGGATTCCCGCGGGAATCGAGAATTTGTCTGGCTTGTATCCGGGCAATTTGTCCCATAGTATTTGATTTTTTGGTAATTAATTATTGTTTAACTGTTTATGTTATTTGTTGTCCGAAAAAAAAGGACAAGGATCAATATCCTCATCCTTTTCTTTTTGAAGGTGACCTATTTGATAATGTCAGGATTTCTTCTCATCGGAAGGTTTTTCTTCGTCCTCAGATTTGGATTTCTTCTCTGCGGCAGCAGGGGCCTCTTCCTTCTTCTCTTCGGCAGCAGGGGCCTCTTTCTTCTTCTCTTCTGCAGCAGGGGCCTCTTCCTTCTTCTCTTCGGCGACAGGGGCCTCTTCCTTCTTCTCTTCGGCGACAGGGGCCTCTTTCTTCTTCTCTTCGGCAGCAGGAGTTTCTTCAGTTACATTTTCTGCCGCAGCCTCCTTGTCCGTCCCGGCTTTTTTTGCATCACCGGTGGTAGCAGCAGCGGAAGCAGTTCCCTTGCCTCTCCGGCCTCTTCTGCTACGTTTAGCCGTAGTTTTTTTATCTTTCTGTGCTTCCAGCATATTCTCGTTGTAGTCCACCAGCTCGATAATGCACATTTCTGCATTATCGCCAAGCCGGTTCCCGGTACGTAATATCCTGGTATAACCACCCGGGCGGTCTGCAACCTTTGGTGACACTTCACGGAAAAGTTCCGAAACCGCATATTTGTTCTTCAGATAGCCGAACACCATCCTTCTTGAATGGGTGGAATCATCCTTTGACTTGGTGATCAGTGGCTCCACATAGATCCTCAAAGCCTTCGCCTTAGCCACGGTCGTTGTTATACGCTTATGCAGTATAAGCGAAGAAGCCATATTTGCAAGCATGGCCTTCCTGTGAGAACTGGTCCTTCCCAGATGATTTAACTTCTTTCTGTGTCTCATTTCTATTAATCCTTGTCTAATTTATACTTTGATATATCCATCCCGAATGTAAGGTTCATCGATTCAAGAAGCTCATCAAGCTCGGTAAGTGACTTTTTCCCGAAATTCCTGAATTTCAGAAGATCATTCTTGTTAAACTTGACCAGGTCACCAAGTGTCTCAACTTCTGCAGCCTTAAGGCAGTTCAGTGCACGTACCGACAGGTCGAGATCAACCAGCCTGGATTTGAGCAACTGCCTCATGTGAAGCACCTCCTCATCAAACTCTTCGTTGGCAAACTTCTCATCAGTTTCAAGAGTGATCTTTTCATCGGAAAAGAGCATCAGGTGATAGATAAGAATTTTGGCCGATTCCTTAAGCGCATCCTTGGGATGTATGGACCCATCAGTTTGTATCTCAAACACCAGTTTCTCGTAGTCGGTTTTCTGCTCGACACGGTAATCCTCAACAAAATACTTTACATTTTTGATTGGGGTGAATATCGAGTCTACCGCGATCAGCCCGAATTCGGTATCGGCAGGCTTATTTTCCTCTGAGGAAACATACCCGCGCCCTTTGGATATATTAAGCTCAATCTGCAGCTTGGCTTCCTGATCCATGCGGCAAATGGTATGATCGGGATTCAGAATTGCAAACCCGCTAAGGAATTTTGAAAGGTCACCCGCCTTGAATTCCTCCTGACCGGAGATGGTAACATTTACCTTTTCCCCCTCGGTATCTTCTATCTGTTTTTTAAATCTAACTTGCTTCAGATTAAGTATTATCTCGGTTACATCTTCAATAACACCGGTTATGGTGGAAAATTCATGGTCTGCGCCTGCAATTTTCACCCATGTAATTGCATATCCCTCAAGTGATGATAGCAACACCCTTCTGAGCGCATTTCCGATAGTAATCCCATAGCCCGGTTCAAGAGGACGGAATTCGAATTTCCCGAGTGTATCGGTCGATTCGATCATTATAACTTGTTCTGGTTTCTGAAATGCTAATACTGCCATTACAATTTTATTTTGAGTACAATTCTACAATCAATTGTTCCTTTATATTTTCGGGGATATCATCCCTTTCAGGCATATTCAAAAACCTTCCTCTCATCTGCTCCGGATCCCATTCCAGCCAGGAATAAACATTCCTTTTACGGCCGCTGAGAGATTCAGTGATGACCTCAAGAGATTTTGATTTCTCCCTGACACCAACATACTGGCCTGCTGTCACTATATAGGAGGGAATATTTACAACCTTACCGTCAACGGTTATGTGCCGGTGGGTAACAAGCTGACGGGCAGAAGCCCTTGTAGGTGCAATACCCATACGGTATACTACATTGTCGAGCCGGGATTCAAGAAGCTGCAGGAGAACTTCACCGGTAATACCTTTTGCACGGGAAGCCTTCTTGAAAAGGTTTGAAAACTGGCGCTCAAGTATACCATAGGTATATTTTGCTTTTTGTTTCTCCTGTAACTGCACGCCATATTCAGAAGTTTTCTTACGCTTCCTCATATTACCGTGCATTCCGGGAGGATAGTTCTTTTTTTCAAGTACTTTATCGGCGCCGAATATAGGTTCGCCGAATTTTCTAGCGATTTTGGTTCTTGGTCCTCTGTATCTTGCCATCTCTTTAAACAGATTATTTTATTTTCTCAATCAATTCCTATTATACACGCCTGCGTTTCGGTGGGCGGCAACCGTTATGAGGCATAGGGGTTACATCAACTATTTCAGTAACTTCAATGCCTGATGTATGTATTGTCCTTATGGCAGATTCACGTCCTGAACCAGGTCCTTTGACAAAAACCTTAACTTTGCGTAATCCAAGATCATACGCCTTTTTGGCACAATCTGCCGCCGAAACCTGTGCAGCGTAGGGTGTATTCTTCTTTGAACCGCGGAAACCGTTTTTGCCGGCAGATGACCATGAAATTACCTGTCCGTTATTATTTGTAAGGGTAACAATTATATTATTGAATGATGCATGAATATGAGCCTGACCCAGCGGCTCAACCTTGACAACCCTCTTTTTTGATGTACCTGTTTTCTTAGCCATATCTAACTATTTATTTGGTTGCCATTTTTTTGTTGGCAACAGTTTTCTTTCTTCCCTTACGGGTTCGTGCATTGTTCTTGGTGCTTTGTCCGCGTACGGGCAAACCTGTACGGTGACGGATACCCCTGTAGCACCCGATGTCCATCAAACGCTTGATATTCATCTGTACGGAGGAACGCAATTCACCTTCTACCTTGAGCTTCTCATTGATTATGTTCCTGATGGCCGACAACTGGCTGTCATCCCATTCCTTTACCTTAATACTCCGGTCAATTCCGGCCTCATCCAGAATTTGCTGGGCCGTGCTGCGTCCTATTCCGTAGATATAGGTAAGTCCAACCTCACCTCTTTTGTTTTTTGGTAAATCTACACCGACAATTCTTGCCAT